>NZ_CP075076.1:613672-920509 GCF_023035295.1 Borrelia coriaceae | reverse complement strand
TATATAATTTGTTTTTAGTACATAAGTGTTTGGCTAATAATATTGAACAAAGTTTCCTCAAATAAAATTCCCTCATATATACCAAGCAAAATCATATTTCCCTCAACTAACTAACAGAAATAAAATTAAAACAAAACTGATTTTCCTAATATAAATAATCCCGATATTTGTAACTTACAAATTACATAACCTAATTTAAATAAAACTTAAAAGAGACATTCTTAATAGAATGTCTCCCCCCTTCATCAATAATATAGAATAAATACTTACATAAACATCTTTCTTTAATTACCTAGAAAATAGTCAAAATTGTTATCTACAAATCTCTCCATCTCTCGCTCAGTATCTTCCTTTAGCTTATCATAAGTAATACCTTTCTGAGCAAATTTCTCCAAGTATAGAGCACCATATTTCCATTGAGTAGCTAGATTAGTATATGAACCAGCTCTAACAATACTATCAATTTTTTTTACACGCCAAATGAACTCTTCGAAAACACCATACGCTTTCACTACCTTTTGACGAGCAGACCTTGCACTCGCACTTTTGTTGCCAGATATTATTTCTTCAATCGCACTGTCCAATCTATCTTTTGCCTTTGACATAATATCAGAAGAAGAATCAATGGAATTTTGCTTTGCACTCTCAGCTTCCGACTTTGCCTTTACTAATCTATCAAGTTGTTCCTTATATAAAGCACTTGCAACACTTATATTCTTCATAATATTCTCACTTAATCGCTCTACAAATTGCTCTAAATTCACTATCCCATCCTTCTTAAATCTTTGAACCACAATTTCATCTAAAACTGTCTTTGCTTCCTGATGATGATTCAAAGTTTTCACCCTAGACTTTGCATCAGAAATCTTAGATTTATACCCCTCAAGTTCTGACAACTTTTTGTTAAAACTATCACTAAATGAACCAATCTGTGTTAAAGCAGAATCTATTTCATTCTTAATTTTTTCTGACTCAGTCTCTTTAGCAGAATATTCCACCTCTTGCACCAATTCAACAGATTGAGGCTCAGCAACTTGTTGAGGTTGATCAGACTGTGGTGCTCCATCTATCACTCTTTTATCAGATCGCTTCTCTTCTTCACCTTTATTGAAAATATTTTTACTACTATCTTCAGTTTGTTGCGCCAAAAGTTGCTTCTCCAAAGATGACTGACTAACCGTTGTTGTAGAAATATTATTTTCAGATAAATTTTTTACACTTTCCAAAGCAGCCTCTGCTGGATTTGAAATATCAGATCCCATAACCTTAGTCACAACAGATTCTACCTTTTGTTGTTTTTGATTTAATGCTTCACCAACTTGAGATACAGACTGTAATGGCTGTGTCATACCTTTTTTGGGAATACCTACAACACCTAGTACTTTAAACTTTTTTCCAGCATTTATAATAACATCCGATTGATCTTCTTCGCCCTCTTTACTTTCTTTTAATAAACCTAAATAATATTCTTCTTCTGAAAATCTTTCACTTACTACTCCGATCAATCTATCAAGTAAAGCCATATGACATGATAGAAAACATAATAGTGTCAAAACACATACTGCCAAAACATTTTTATTCATGATCCCCTCAACTAGAACATCAAAAAAAATTATTTCATTATTAAGTATCTATATTGAAATACAAGAATTACTGATAAGTATACACCTCTTTTTTAAATTTCAAATAAATTCATTCAATTAATATAAAATTTCACTATGACATCATAATATTTTTACTTTAGCCTGTCCTTAGATAAGTTTCTAACTTACCAATGACAAACTTGATAAGTCATCATTACTACTAAATTCTTGTAAATTACAAATTATCAAGTCAATCTGTTCTTGAATATCAAACGTATAATTAATTACCCTAATCACATTCTCAAGGTGTGCAATTTCATCATTACTTAATTCTCTTCCCTTTCTAAATCTAAGATAATTTTTAAGCACTCTATAAGTACCAATACTAAATTCATATACCTTAAAAGGCACATTTATAAATTTACAATTATCACTATAAATAAGTTCTTTTTTGTCTTTCAAGTATTCAACTTTTTCTACAATACGTTTTTCATTGACTTTTGATATATGAACACCAACACTCTTATCTAAATCAATTAAATTTCTAAATAATTGTGCATTAATTAGATTCATTCCTAATTTACTAAGTTTTTCAAATAGTTTCACTGAATCTACAAAAATGATTTTTGCAAAGTCAATTCTTAAAAACTCATTGAATTTTGTTCTATAGATATTTGAACTTAATATTGCACAAATATATCCCAATATCTCTTGTGGTTGAAATTGTTTATGGTACTTTTCATTAATAAAACTTATAAAACTTTCTTTAAAATTTGATTTCATTGAACTTTCTAATAAAGACTTTTGTTCCTCTATAATAAATAATGGGAATATATAACAAGTCTCTCCACTTACTTGATTCTCCTTCAAACATCGTCCCGTTGCAGTAAAACCACCTGAAATAACAAAATTATGTTTAAATACTTCTGTTGCTAGACATCTTGTTGATAACAATGCTACATTATCATCAATGCTTAACATATGTTTATTAATTGAATAACCCGACCTTTCTACAATACCTTTTTTTCTATCAGTATAGTAAGTATATCTAACATCAAACGGCTTATAAACTATGCTTTTAACATACTTTGCATTGATATTTACAGATTTTAAAAATTGTTGAACAATTGGTAACTTCCAATTTCTAGAATCTTGAGTTAGCTTATACTTATCTCTAGCAGTTTGTTCATCAAGATAAGCAAAGTCATGCAGTTTAGCTAAAAGCGCATCTTTAGTAAAATCAAGTGTCACATTTTCTCTTACAAGTTTCAATCCGCTGTTATAAGTGATAAAAATATCTTCAAGTGAAATCCCCTTATTATAAATATCTTTATTCTCTACATTTCTTTTTACAAAAAAATAATAAGGAGGTGTAGTCTTAAGCTGTTCAAAATCAATACTAAAAATATCATTTGTGTTTAAGAATTCATATTTTTGAAGTCTATTTTTTATAGATAAATAACCTATTTACTTTAAATAACAAATAGGAATATAGGTCATATAATATAACCTATATTCCTATATTTTAATACAATTTAAAATTACCTAATTTTATCTATTAAAGATAAAATCTTATCAGACACTCCTTTCATTCCTGGTATCTTAACTGTAATAAGATTTTTATATCCTTCACTAATATGATTTATCAATTTTTCACTGTCAGAATCAATACTTTCTTTCTTTGCTTTATAAGCTGCTATAATAGCATCTACACTTTTTCTCCAAGTTAATCTTTGTAATTGAATCTCTTCAAGTTTTGATTTAATTTCTCTTAAATCATCAAGACTTAATTTCTCTAGGTTGCCCTGATTCTCTTCCAACTTATTAATTACTTTCTCAAAGTTAAATTGAAGAGGTCCTATTACAGCATTCATTATATCTATAATCCATGTTCCCTTATTTTTAATATCCGATTCTATTTTCTTTAGAATTTCTACAAAATCTTTTATTTTTTCTTTATTATAGAACAAAGATGAATAGAATAATCTTCTTAACTCCCTATTAGAATCATCATATAATGGCTTCTGATTAGATTCATTTATTACTTCTTTAAACACTTCATCATTCATACCATACTGACTTTCATCCTCAACTTCTGCCTTATCTGCACTTACTATTGCACCAGTTAGCTTTAAAACAGCAGATTCTAATTGATTTAAAGCACTTCCCCCTTCAAGTTGTGAATACCTAGCTAATAAATCACTATCTACTTTTTTTGCCCAATAACTTCTATGTTTATTCCTTAATCTTTCAGTCATAGATTCTTTTAAAGTCTTTTGTAACTTCTCAAACAATGATTTTGCTGCTCCTAACCCGCTAAGTCCTACCTCAACTTCAATTCATAAGCCTTCCAAGATTAGACCTTTCTACATTTAACTCATTGCGCAACTTAACTAACCGATTGGGGAACAACTGAATTCCTTAGAATAAAACTAGACCCTAATTACAAATAATTTAAATGCACCATCATTTCCAGAAGAACTACGTTCAGGAGTAGTATCCTCTACCTTTTTAGGATCTACTGGTAATAAAGTTAATGAACTAGTAGAAGGAATAAAGAGTATAGTAAGAAGCGTGGTACTTGGGAAATTTGGGTGTAAACTTGATGCTGGGGATATCCCACCAATATTAGAACCTTTAATAGCAACATTACCAATTAGATCTTTAGCATGTTTATCTCTCTATTCCTTTCTTTTAACAATTTAGGGGAGAAAGTAGAAGAACTTGAGAAAAAAAATTCTTATTCTCAATGGCTAATTTAGGTAATGGCTTTTTAGGTGTTTTTACTTCTTTTCCTGATATGCTTACTGGATTTTAGGTCATTAAATTTTGTACTAAGAAATAATATTATAGGAGATTGTTGAATTGCTAAAGCTTTTTCTACCTTAGAGATAAGTGATTTTTAAGATTAACTTTAATTAGTAAGTGAGTAACTAGGTATAGTTTTGAGCATTTATTTAATATTAAAGTAAATGGTATATATTTGATATTGAAACTCAATATTTAATTAATGCAGGTAATCTAAGAGAGGAAACATATAATTCAATAACCAAATTTAAAGGTGTTTTTAAACTGTAAGGATATATTCTTTTTAATTGCGGATGAGTGTTTGGAAAAAACTTTTTATAACATAGGGTTTATATTCTATACGTTCTTATTATAAGCTCTTATGTTTAAAAGTAATGTATAATAAGCATTTAGTTGTCTAATTGGAAAGTCATAATTCTTAGTGTACCAATAATAGGAATAAGAGCTGCAATATTAACTTCTTTATTTAAAGTTTTAGCAGCGGTAGCAAAATTGTAAGCAGCAGAGATAAAAGTATTAGAATCAAATTTAGATACGATGTTAACAAAATCATCAGTATAAACTGTTAATGAACTATTTATAGCAATAATGAAAACATCAGCTGCATGTTTAACGGTTTTAAATGGTCTTACTCCATAAAGTATCTTAGTAAATGCCTTTTAAACTTTAAGTCAAAATTAATCTTAATTTGTAATAGTAATCTCAACAACTGCTTGTTGATGACAATGAATAACTCATGCTGCCCCCATTGAAGCATGAATATAATCACCATCAGGCACACGGACCTGCAAATCTTTTTTAAAAGATTTCGGAAATCATTGGCACAAACATTACTTCAGGCTTGTTCTTATGGACGAACTTTTAAAAGGCTATATATAGTAAATAACTTCAGTGTTTAAAGATCTTGAACATCCAATTCTTTATGAGCCAAATCCTGAAATTTACCTTAACCTCATAATCACTCATAGAAACATGCATCAAACCCTTAATTGAAATTCTATGCACTGTAACCTGAAACAAAATTAAAAATAAATGTAAGCACGGTCCCACACTATCATCAAAAAGCTTATCAACGATATAATAATAGCTCCTACATTCCCTCACTAGTTATTATTGTGCCTCCTACACCATGTATTCCTTCAATAACTTTATTCAGTGATGTAATAATTGCTGCCCTATTTTCTCTGGACTTTACAAATGCAGCACTTGCCTCTACTTTAGGCAACATGGACCCTGATGCAAAATGTCCTTCTCCCATATATCTCTCTAAATCAACAATACTTACCTTATGAAGTAAAATTTCATCTACCTTTCTAAAATTTAATGCGACCTGATCAACAGCAGTAATGATCAATAACTTATCTGCTCCTATATCCTGTCCTAATTTAGATGATGCAAAATCTTTATCAATTACTCCACTTACTCCCTTAATGATTCCTTCCTCATCTCTTATAACAGGTATACCACCCCCTCCACATGCAATAACTATACAGCCTTTGTCTATCAACTCACCTATCTCTTCAATTTCTATAATCTCAATTGGTCTGGGTGATGCCACAACTCGCCTATACCCTCTTCCACTATCTTCTATTAAAACATATCCCTTACTCTCAAGCTCCTCCGCTCTAATCTTACTATAAAATGGTCCAATAGGTTTGCTAGGACTTTTAAAACCTTCATCTTCCTTATCTACCAAGACTTGAGTAAGTACTACTACTACTCTGCGTCTAATCCCTCGTTTACACATCTCATTCCTAAGTGACTGTTCAATATAATACCCTATCATCCCTTGACTCATACCAACACACACATCAAGCGGTGCCAATGGTGTTTCCTTACACATCTCATTCTCTAATAAAATCCTTCCTACTTGCGGACCATTACCATGGCTGATCACTACTTCATATCCATATTCTATCAAATCTACTATTCCACAGACACTACTCTCTATTTTTGCTAATTGCTCACAAAATGTTCCACCTCCATCTTCTAATGCATTACCTCCAAGACTTACCACAATTCTTTTACTCATAAATATTCCCCTAATTTATATCTAATTTATATATATTATAAATACACATTTGCCATTATCACTAAAATACATATTACAAATTCAATCAAAAATATTGGCATCACAAATTTAAACCAACTACCATAACTGATCCTTGCAATACCCAATACCGCCATTATAACCCCACTTGTTGGAGTTAATAAATTAACTAGACCTGATGCTGTTTGCATACTCAAAACAACTGATGATCTTGGCATATCTAAAAAATCGGCTAATGGAGCCATCATTGACATCGTTAGACTTGCATGACCTGATGATGAAGGAACAATAAAACCTATACACATCTGTACAAGCTCATTTAATATTATAAACATACCTTTAGGTACCCCATACAAAAATTCTGATGCTGCATTTAATATCGTTCCCGTAATCATTCCCTCGTCAGCTATTATCATCACTCCTCGAGCCATACCTATAATAAGCGCGGCTGTCATCATATCTTTAGCTCCCTCTACAAATGTTTCCCACATCTGTAATTCGCTCATCTTACATATAAACGCTGATAAAATTGCTGTACCAAGATATAACATTGTCATCTCTTGCATCCACCAACTAAGCTCTAAAATACTATATATTAAAAATACAATCATCACTCCATATAAAACCAATACAATCTTTCGTCTATTTGTAAACTCCGGCATACTATTACCCTTATCTCCCATCTTACTTTTAACAAACACATTATAATGGTCCTCTCTTTGTTCATACACTATAGATCTCTTAGGATCCTCCTTTACCCTAATCGCATATATCAATACATAAACTATAGCTGTAAACACAGAAACTATATATAAAATAATACGGAAATAAAAACCATCCTTTATTTCAATACCAGCTATTGCTGCTGCTATTCCTGTAGCAAATGGATTAATAGTAGATGCCATAGTTCCAACACCAGCACCCAATCCAATAATTGCAACAGCTACAATACTATCATAGCCTAAGGCTATTACTAATGGGATCATAATAAGATAAAATGGAAGAGTCTCCTCATACATACCTGTTATGGTCCCTCCTATGGAGAAAACAAACATCATTAATGGTATCAAAAGTTTATCCTTATTTCCCATTTTCTTAATTGCTGCAGCTATTCCCGCATCAACAGCACCAGTTCCTAAAATAACTCCATAAGCCCCACCAACAATCAAAACAAATACAATAACTTCAACAGCATGCTCCATACCTTTAGCCATTGCTGTTAAAATAGTAAAAATACCATCTAAAAATCCTCTAGAAGCCCTTTCTACTGTACGATAAGTTCCAGCCACAACAACTTCTTGTAAATTTCCATTAACTTCTTTCATTTCCTTAGAAAATTCACCAGCAGGAACCACATAAGTCAATATAGTCATAAATACTATTAAAGCAAATATTATTGTAAAACTACTTGGCATTTTACTCTTCTTAACCATCTTATCTCTCCTAATAAACTTTAAATTAGCATAATCTAAAATTTATACACTAATTATCCCAAAGTTCCAACCATTACAGCCTTAATAGTATGTAATCTATTCTCAGCCTCATCAAAAACAACAGATTGGCCGCTTTCAAAGACATCATGAGTAACTTCAATACCTTCAAGACCATACTTATCAAATATTTCATTACCAAGCACCGTATTTAAATCATGAAAAGCAGGCAAACAATGCATAAATACCGCATCCTCCTTTGCCAATTTCATAAGTTTACTATTCACTTGATATGGTTTTAACAATTTAATTCTCTCATTCCAATTAGTTTCACCCATAGACACCCAAACATCAGTATAAACAATATCAGCATCCCCAACTGTTTCTTCCATACAACTAGAAATAGTAATATTGCCACCACTCTTATCAGTTATCAATCTTACCTTAGCTACCAATTCTGGATCTGGGTAAAGTTCTCTTGGTGCAAATATCCTAAAATCCATTCCCATAATAGCACATCCCTCCATTAAAGAACTAGCAACATTATTTCTACCATCGCCACAAAATACCATCTTCAAATTTTTCAAACATCCTTTATGCTCTTCAATAGTCATAAAATCAGCAAGTACTTGGGTTGGGTGGGCAACATCTGTTAAGCCATTATAAACTGGAACATTAGAATACTTAGCTAAATCTTCAACAGATTTTTGATCAAACCCTCTAAATTCAATAGCATCATACATTCTCCCCAATACTCTTGCAGTATCTGCTATCGACTCCTTTTTACCTATCTGACTACCTGATGGCCCTAAATAAGTAACATGGGCGCCCTGATCATAAGCAGCAACTTCAAATGCACACCTTGTCCTTGTTGAATCTTTCTCAAAAATTATAGCTATATTTTTTCTCTTAAGCTTTTGTTCTTCAAGTCCTGAATACTTAGCTTTCTTTAAACTATGAGATAAATCAAGTAAATATCTAATATCTTCTTGAGTAAAGTCCAAAAGCCTTAAAAAACTTTTGTTTCGTAAATTGTCTTGTAAATTATACATAAATATATCCCCCATTAAACTAAATATCTTCCCTTATCAAAGGCATAGACATACATCTAGGTCCTCCCCTTCCTCGTGAAAGCTCACTAGAGGGAATTATATAAACCTTAATCCCAAATTCTTCTAGCAACCTATTAGTTACATGATTTCTAGAATAAACTACTACTTCCCCAGGTGCTATTGCCAAAGTGTTAGCACCATCATTCCACTGTTCCCTTGCCCCATGAATCAAATCTCCTCCAGCACACTTTATTATATTAGCCTTACATCCAAGATAGAATCCTAAAATATCTTCCAATTTAGCCTTTTCACTTTTAACCTTAATACTGCCAGAACCAAAATCATAAGTCAAAGCATAAATTGTAAATTTCATATCATCACTAGTAAAACTTGTAAAAGTATTATGATCTATTTGGGTAAAAACCGTATCTAAATGCATATAAGCCCTACTTTGAGGAATTTGAAAAGCTAAAATAGTATTAAAAGATGTTTTTTGTTCAAAAAGGTTGCGGGCTACTTTTTCAACAGATTCAGATTCTGTTCTCTCAGAAACACCAATGGCTAAAACTTCCCGACTTAAAACTAACTCATCCCCCCCCTCCAGCGCAGTATCTTCATCCCTAGTATACCATATAGGAACATTGTCTCTATAAATAGGATGATATTTAAAAATATATTCTGCAAATATTGTTTCCCTACGTCTAGTCCTAGTTTGCATCCTATTTATTGTTATACCATGACCAACACTCGCAAAAGGATCTCTTGTAAAAAGCATATTGGGCATAGGATCAACAATTAAAGGATATTCACTGTTTACTAAAGAATTCAGAGAATTAGATTTATAATGCGTAAGATCATCCCTTGTAATCCCAGCTATCATCTTTAAAATCATATCTTCAACAGACATATTATAAAAATAATCTTTCAAAGCTTTAGTCTTATTTTCAGTCCTAATCCCTGCTTCAAGAATAAATTGAGATATAAACTGTTCTTTAATACCATCACACTTAGAAATAGTCTCACTCATTAAATCCTCAATATAAACAACCTCAACTCCATTATTCCTTAAAATATCCGCAAAAGCATCATGTTCTTGCCTCGCCACTTCAAGATAAGGAATATCATCAAACAATAACCGCTTCATTATTGAAGGAGTTAGGTTTTCTAATTCCCCCCCTGGCCTATGTAGCAAAACCCTCTTTAAACGACCTATTTCTGAAAATACATTTATTGGTTTTGAATATTGCATAACAAAAACCTCTGTTTTAAAAAATTTTAAAAATTTTTAATTTAATTAAAATTAATTAATATATTAAAACTTAAAGAATAAAAAATCAACATAATTAAAACCTATAAAAAAAACAAAGGGTATAATAATTAATTCAATATGATAAAATATTGACATGCAATATGTTACATATATATTTATCAATTTAATAAACCTATACCTAATAAGCTCATGTTCTTTATTTAGCAACAGTGCACAGCAAAATAAAAGTTCAAATAATATACTATTAACACACCACTATCCACCTAACCATGCCCTCGTAACTAATATGACATACACTACCTATCACATACCAACACATCTAATAGACACAATACTAGAACACACAGAATCTCCCAATTTATTAAAAACACTAGCAGTAGATTTAAAAATAAGCCCCCAAAAAATAGAAGAAATAAAAAATTACCTACTAGCTTACCAAAGACACCTAAATAATTCACAAGAATGGAAAAAATTTCTTGAACAAAGTAATGTAAATGGATATTTAATCATTAAAGTTGATACAAGTTTTAGAAAAAAATTTGATGAAATCCAACCAAACTCACTTGATAAAAACTTTACAGAGTTAACAGAATCACAAATACATTTAGAAAGAGAAATTCTAGCATCACTAGAAGAAATATTCTATGAAAAAAATATGGGATATATACCCATTGAAAATATTAATTCTTTTTTCCCTAAAGCAATCAAAAATAATTATACTGTCAACAAAGATATAATCAATGGAATAGAATACATATCGCCCCACATAATAGCAAATCAATTATTAAAAATTAAAGACAAACAATACTTTACAAAATTTATGCTTCACTTACAAATTGAAAACAATAAAATAAAAGAAATATTACAAAAACAAAAAATTGCTGACGAATATAATAACTCATATTATCCAAAAGAATCACAACACTCAAATAACAATCACAGCTTAATCCCTAATATCATAGATCCAGAAACAGGAATGGAAATAACACCTCAAAAACTAAGATCCATACTATCAAATGGAGACATACTGCTAATAAAACCAAAAATAGATTGGACTGACTTCTTCTATTTTTGGCAACACACAGGAATATTCGATGCTGATAAGTATGATAATACAAAAAAAATTGCCTTTAAAGGAGAAAACAGCTTTGACATAAAATCAGTAATCACAAGCAATCAAATCAAATTCGACACAGCATCTGTTCAGGGTTCAGGTTATGAAAAACTTACAACTTATGTACAATCAAGGATATTAAAAATATTTTCACCCATAACAGATAAAAGAACTATTCAAAAAGCAATAAATTTTGCCAGAAACAGATATGTTGACAATAATTTTGGGTATATGGTACCCCTGCTATCTTCTAACATGTGGACTGACTCAATGAATCTTGAAGAGATTCACCATAAAACTTATTGTTCACTAGTAGTTGACACAACATACAGAATGGCTGGTCTTAATGTCTCAAGAAATTATGAAGTATCTGGGGTAGTGACTCCTGGAGAAATAAACGCGGCTGCTTACGATTTTTATATGTCATATACAATATCAGGAATATTTCCCAGTATGCTACCAAAAAGAATCATTAAACCAACTCTTAGAGAAAAATTTATTGGGTATAATAAAGAAATCAAAGATTCAATAGAAATGAAAAGTGCAAATTCAAAAAGATTTGGCAGCCCTTGCAATATAATTAATGCTTGGTGTCTAGGAAGTTAATTCAACATGAAAAAATATTATGCATGCATATTAAACGACAAGGAAAAAATGATCTTTACATCTTGGGAAGAATGCAAAAAAACAATTACAGGACAAAAAAATAAAATAAAAAGCTTCAAAACAAAAGAAGAGGCAAAAAATTGGCTCTCAAGAGATGGAAAAAGAGACGTTTACCCAACAGGAATATACTTTGACTCTGGCACTGGAAGAGGCAAAGGAGTCGAAATTAAAGTTGTTAATGAAAAAGGAATATCCATAATAAATAAGGTAATCGATCAAAATCTAATTAATGAGCATAACAATTATTATGTCAAAAATTTTGATGGGATTAGCAACAATTATGGCGAACTCTTAGGATTATATATAGCGCTCAAGATAGCACTACAAGAAGAGCAAAAAAAAATATTTGGAGACAGTAAACTTGTAATTGACTATTGGTCTAAAGGATTTTTCAACAAAAACTTAAACACAAATACTATCAAATTAATTCAAAATGTGACTAAATTAAGACATATTTTCGAGGAAAAAGGGGGAGAAGTATTATTGATATCAGGAGATAACAATATCGCAGATCTTGGTTTTCACAAAAAGTAAAACAATACTTATATAAAACTAAACACATACTGAAAAAAATACTTTTCAACATGCACAAAAATGCTGCTCCATAAGTTCCTATAAATAAATTAACTGATAAAATAAAAATTTAAATTCTAAGAACATCGCATAATAGAAATTAATATTAACCCACACCATTGACATCCTAATATCAAAAATTATGCAAATATAACAAAGTCCAAATTTATAAAAAAACACTTACAATAGACATTATCAGGTATTATTCGCTAAAAACTTCCTATTATTTCTTAGACTTACGGTTAACTAAAAGTTCATAATTAGTACTTGAATTATTTTCAAATGACGACTTAATAGGCTCAAAGAAATTCCAAGAAATATAAATTGAAAAATTATTTCTCCAAATAGCAGAATACCTACCGCTATTATCCTTTAAAATATCTGGACTTAAACTATACTCTCCAACAAATTTCCAATCATAAAAATTAAATTTAAAGCTCGTACTAATTTTCTTAATTTTAAATAATGAATCCTTTCTATCCTGAACATTAAAGAAATTAAATGACTTAAACAGATCTGCAAAAAGATTAACAGATTCAAGATCAAGCTGTCTCATGTAGCCCCCAAAGTATCTAAAAGTTTTTGTATTAATAGAACGAGTGGAAAAATTCAACTCAAAAAATTTAGTATACTTAAACTTCAAAGTAAATTCAGCCCAAAGTTCATTATCGACAAATTTTTGCAAATTCATCTTCCACCCAATATCTGTTCCTAGTCCAATTTTAAATTTCTCATCAAAAAATTTAAAATCATATAAATCTTTTTTGTACTGCAACATCAAAGAATACGGAATAATCTTAGTTGTAGAACTCACCTTCTCAAAATCTCCAAGCAGTTTATCATATATATACTCAAAATCATTTTTCATCTCAAATTCAAATCTAAAATCATAAGCATTAATCTTAAATAAAAGTTCAGATATTCCATTGATTAAAGGATCATAAGCAGCCAGAAAAACAAGTTTTAAATAATCTAAATATCTTGGCTCTATCCTATAATATAAAGCAGGATTCATCTTCAAATCTTTATAAGGAGACAAGGGACTTAAAGATCTTTGAACAGATGTCTTTTTAAGAGAAGACTTATTATTGTCATCATTAAATTTTTTATCATATTTAATGCCAACACCTACTTCTTGTAATAAATAAGGAAATTCCAATGTAAACTTAAGCTTAGAAGCAGCATGCATATGTTCAAAAGTATTTTTCAGTACACTTGAAAGACTAGTAGTAAAAAATCTATAGTCATAAATTAAACCAATATTAAATTCTTGATGAAAAGTTTCAGGACTTTTCCAAAAAACGGTATTACTTTTACCACTCAATATTTTAGAATCTCTATCATACTTTTTGTCAAATGAATAAATAGTAACTTTGTTTTCAAGCTTAACACTACTTCGAGAAAAAGCAGGATACATCATGAAAGGAAATAAATTTAAATTTATTTTATTAATAACTGAATGCTCGCTCTTTTTATCCTTATCAACTAAATTATAATCTTTGCCTAAGGGATTATACTCAATAGTATTAAGATACAAAACATCTTCAAAAGTAATAAAGCGATTATAAAAATCAGCATAAAATTTTAAATCTATTTTATTTTTAACATCAAACAAATAGGTCTTAACATCATATTTAAACTCCTGGGGAGACTTAATATTAGAAGCATCAAAAAATATATTATTTTTCAAATAAGGATTAATGCCAAGTCTTATATAAAAAGAATCTTGCTTATTAAGCTCATTCAAGACAATTGGCTTAGGAGACAAATATAAATCTTTGGTCAAATCTTTCTTTCCCTCAGATTTTTTGGCACCATCATCCTTCCCATCCTCAACATCATCCCCAATATCTTTGACTTTGGGCAACATAATTATTTCCTTATCCTTAGAAACAGAAGACAAAGCCCAATTCCTATTATAAAGATCTCTCTGAAAATTTAACTCAATATAAGGTAGGTAAATTCTCTCTAAATAAAACCATTTTCTAGTTGGATCCCGAATATCTTTAGGTTCCCTACCATTTTTTCCGTAGATATTATCATAATCTGCTAGTTTAAAAGTAAATCCAAGATTATTTAATCTATAATCAATAAGAGAATTATTATCAAAAGTTCGATTATAAAAAGAAGACAATTTCCAATCAAATGTCCTTATTATATTTGAAGTTTCTGATGAATCTTTTAGAGGACTCAAAATGGAAAAAAATGTTGCACTCTCTAATCTATCCTTAAAGTCAAGCATCACATAAGGATCTGAATAATGCTCAAAAATCACTGAAAAAAGTGCATCACTGATTAAAAATTCGGATTTAGATTTAAACAAATACCTAAATGGAACCTCAAACCCAAATATGTCACCCCTATTTATATTATCAAAACTAAAAAGTGAATAATTGATACTATCCCTTGCAAAAGGACGATAGACACCTGAGAAATTATGCTTATGTATAGTCCTTGTCAAACCTATGCCAAAACTACCCTCAAAAGTTTTAAAAAAATCTAAAGTACTACTTAAATTAAAATCAACACCTGAATAAAATCCCAAATTAGAATAAATATCAAAAAGCAATTTAACATAGTCTTTATTAACTTTAAAAACAACATCCTCTGCAAAGAAATAAGTTAAATAACCATTTCTAATATAAGCTTTTTTATCTGAATTTTGTGCGAAATGAAAATCAAAATCTAAAAAAGAAGACTTGTCAGGATCAACAGATTTTTGACCAAGTAAATATACAGTATTAAAAAGCGCAAGACCTTTCCTTGCAAAGTATCCTAAAGACGGATTAAAAAACAAACTATCACCTGGTTTAAAAAAAAATGGAAGATAAAATATAGGCACTCTCCCTATATAAAACAAAGCATTTAGAATACCAAAATCCCCAGATGGCAAAATCCATATCTTAGAAGCCCTAATAGAATAATAAGGTTCTGGAATCTTACTAGTTGTAATAAAAGCATTCTCTAATATATTTGTATCATTATCTAATTTCCTTAAAACTTTTCCTCCAAATGAAACAATATGATCAACTAAATTTTTATGAATTTTTTTTTGAATAACTCCATTCTTGAGTAAAAAATTCTGAGAATCAAAATCAATAAATAATTCACTACCATAAAAATATAAATTCTCACCAGTACTTAAATCAAACTTATACTTAACATTCCCAGTAGAGAAAAGCTTCTTGGTATTTTTATTAAAAATAATTTTATCACCCTTAATGTTATGTTTTTTATTATTTTTAATATCTTCAATAATAAGATTAACTTTGCCTTTAAAGACGATATTTTCATCTTCAGTCATCTCATAAGTAAAATTTTCAAGGTTATCAGTACTCTCGATGACTATTTTATATCTGCCCCCATCTTTACCGTCTTTTGAAAAAAGATCAGGAGATATACCAAATTTTTCCAAGAGTAATGACTTTATCTTAGATACATCTTTTTCCTCAATACCTTCTTTTAATGCCCATTTCCTCAACTCTTCATCACTAGACAGTTCAAGTTCTTTCAAATTAGCTTTTTGCATTAAAGTGAGATTTTTCAAACTTTTCTTATCATTAACATCTTGAGAAAATAAAATAAAACAATCAAAAATACTTAATAAAAACAGAATTACAAAAGATTTTTTAAAAACATTCCCGTATAGGAACTCTTGCATTTTGAAACCTCTTCAGGAGTTCCAGACACAACAATACTTCCTCCAGATACTCCACCCTCAGGACCTAAGTCTATTATATAATCTGCCTGTTTAATCACATCTAAATTATGTTCTATCAGAACTACAGTGTTCCCATTTTGAACAAGCAATTGTAATACCTCTAACAATTTCCTTATATCATCAAAATGCAAACCTGTTGTTGGTTCATCAATAATATAAAAAGTCTTTCCTGTACTTTTTTTGCCAAGCTCAAAAGCTAATTTAATCCGCTGAGCCTCTCCTCCTGAAAGGGTTGTTGACGCTTGACCCAATTTAATATATTCAAGACCTACTTCCTTCAAGATATTTAAATAATGATTAATTTTTGGAATATTTTCAAAAAAATTTTTAGCTTCAAGAACACTCATTTCTAAAATATCGTAAATATTTTTTCCCTTATACCTAATCTCTAAAGTCTCTTCATTAAATTTCTTACCCTTGCACAGATCACAAGGAACAAAAACATCAGGCAAAAAATGCATCTGAATATTTAAATACCCATCACCCTGACATTTTTCACACCGTCCACCCTTAACATTAAAAGAAAAGCGACCGGCCTTAAACCCCCTCGCCTTAGAATCTGGAAGTTTTGCAAAAAGTTCCCTAATCTCTGTAAAAAACCCAACATAAGTCGCAGGATTTGATCTTGGAGTCTTACCTATTGGTTTTTGATTTATCTGAATCACCTTATCAATTTGTTCATACCCAATGATATCTTCAAAACCATCAAAATAAATTGTATTCGATTTTAACCTACTCTCAAGAGCAGGATATAATACTTCATTAAGAAGGGTACTCTTTCCACTACCAGAAACCCCTGTTATTACAGTAAAAACTCCCAAAGGAATATGCACATTAATATTTTTTAAATTGTTTTTATTAGCATTCAATAGTACAATTTCAGCTTTTCCTGCCTTACGTCTTGTTTTTGGAACTTCTATTTTAAGTTGACCGCTTAAATACTTACCAGTAAGACTACGCTCATTATTTAAAACATCAGATAAAGTGCCCTTAGCAACTATTTCCCCACCATAAATCCCAGCTCCAGGACCAACATCAATAATATAGTCAGCAGTACGCAAGGTCTGCTCATCATGCTCTACAACAATCACCGTATTTCCAAGTTCTTTCAAATTAACAAGAGTACCTATTAACTTTTCATTATCTCTCTGATGCAACCCAATACTAGGCTCATCAAGTACATAAATAACTCCAGCAAGAGCTGAACCTATTTGAGTGGCAAGTCGAATGCGTTGAGCCTCACCCCCTGATAAAGTTCCAGACATCCTATCTAAATACAAATACGAAAGTCCAACATCAATTAAAAACTTAAGTCTATTCTTAATTTCTTTTAAAATTTCTTTAGAGATTTTAACATCAAGTTCATCAAGCTCAATCTTTTCAAAAAATGAATAAGAATCTATAACAGAAAGATTACTAAGTTCCTGAATATTCTTTTCACACAACTTAACAGACAAAGCTCCAAGACTTAATCGCTTACCTTTGCAAAAATTGCAAATTTTGCGAGACATTAAACCTTCATAAAATAACCTAGCGCTCTCAGATTCAGTTGCAAGATACCGTCTCTTTAAAAGAGGAATAAGACCTTCAAATTCCTTAGAATAATGAAAACCACCTTTTATTTCCTTACTCTCCATCTCTCTAGACTTATATACAAAATCTATCTTTTCATTGGAACCATACAAAATCTTTCTAAGAATATCTTCAGGAATACCTTTTACAGGAGTATCTAAACTAAAACCATAATACTTAGCAAGTCCCTTAAAAATCGATAAAGCCCAAGAAGAACTAGGCTTAAAGGTAATAAATGCATCATCATTAAAAGAAAGGTTAACATTAGGACAAATTTTTTCAAAATCAAAATCAAATGTAATGCCAAGACCAGAACACTCTCTACAAGCTCCAAATGGACTATTAAACGAAAAAAGCCTTGGCTCTATTATAGGAAGCGAAAACCCGCATAAAGGACAACTATTATGTTCTGTAAAAATTTTATCTATTTTTTCTAAATCATTTTCAATTTCCACACGTAAATATCCATTAGAAACCGATAAAGCAGTCTCAATAGATTCTGCAAGCCTAATTCTTGCATCACTGCTCAACTTTATCCTGTCTACTATAATTTCAATATTATGCTTTTTATTTTTATTTAAACTTAAATTAATAGCATCTTCTATTAAATAATCCTGAGAATTTACTCTTACCCTACTAAACCCTTGATTTAATATTTTTTCAAGCTCTTTTTTATGAGTACCCTTTGCACCCATAACAACAGGAGCAAACAATACAACCTTAGATCCCTCAGCATAACTTAAAACAGTATTAATCATATTATCTAAAGATTGTTCCTCAATTAAACTCCCATCATTTGGACAATATGGCTTACCAATTTTTGCAAATAACAATCTATAATAATCATAAATTTCAGTAATTGTACCAACAGTTGACCTTGGATTATTGCTTATCGTTCTCTGCTCAATTGAAATCGCAGGTGACAATCCTCCTATATACTCAACTTTGGGCTTTTTCATTACCCCTAAAAATTGTCTTGCATAAGATGAAACAGACTCCATATATCTTCTCTGACCTTCTGCAAAGATTGTATCAAAAGCCAAGGATGATTTACCAGAACCACTTTTTCCTGATATAACTACTAAACTATTCCTCGGAATATCAACATTAATATTCTTTAAATTATGCTCCCTTGCACCCCTGACAGTAATTTTTTCCCTCAAAATACAAACTCCTCATTTTCAAAATCTCACCCCTTAAACAAGTTCTTTTATTTTATCCCGCAAAAAGATAGCATCCTCAAATCTTTCATCACTAACTGCTTTTTCAAGTTTCAACCTAAGCTTAATGATAAGATTCTTTTTAGATAATTTGTCATCGGAAATAAGCTTTTCAATATTATAATTAACAGATTCATTTTTTAATTCTTTTTCTAAAATATTCTGAACTTTCTTAATAATAGTTTTTGGAACAATATTATTTTTTTTATTATATTCAATTTGAATATTCCGTCTTCTAGTAGTTTCCTCAATGGCCTTTTGCATTGCACAACTTACTTGATCATAATACATTATAACACAACCATTTGAGTTCCTAGCAGCCCTACCAATTATTTGAATCAGAGAAGTAGTAGATCTTAAAAATCCTACTTTATCAGCATCCAATATGATAACAAGAGAAACTTCAGGAATATCTAAACCTTCTCTTAACAAATTAATTCCCACGATAACATCAATTTCTGATTTTCTAAGAGATATAATAATATCTACTCTCTCAATAGCATTAAACTCTGAATGCAAATATCTAGCTTTTACATCAAGACTCAATAAATAATCTGTTAAATCCTCAGCCATTTTCTTAGTCAAAGTTGTAATTAAAACCTTCTCATTTAAAGCCACCCTTTTTTGAATTTCATTATAAATATCTTCCATCTGTCCGTCTGCAACTCTAAGAATAATTTCTGGATCAACAAGACCTGTAGGACGTATTATTTGTTCGACAATAACACTACTCTTTTTACACTCTTCAATACCAGGAGTTGCCGAAACAAAAACAGCCTGATTAATCAAAGATTCAAATTCATGATATTTAAGAGGTCTATTTGCAAGTGCTGATGGAAGTCTAAATCCAAAATTTACAAGATTTAGTTTTCTTGAATAATCCCCATTATACATTCCCCTAAACTGAGGCAAAGTAACATGAGATTCATCAATAAAAAGTAAATAATCTTTTGGAAAAAAATCAAAAAGACAATAAGGTCTATCCATTTCACTCTCACCAAAGTATTTAGAGTAATTTTCTATACCCTGACAAGATCCAGTTTCCCTTAACATTTCAATATCATATTCCACTCTCTGTTTAAGTCTTTCAGCTTCAACAAGCTTACCATTTTTCTTAAAATAATTATATTGCATTTCTAAATCAACTTGTATCTTAGGAAGAGCTTCAATTATATTATCATAAGGAATAACAAAATAAGACTTAGCAAAAAGAGTAAATTCATCAGTAGTGCCCAAAATCTTTTTTGTAAGTGGACTAATCCTGTTTATTCTAACAATTTCATCAAAATCCAAATAAATCTTATATGCAAAATCACCATGTTCATTACTAGGCCATACCTCAATGATATCACCTTTAATAGAAAACTTATCATGTTCAAGATTCATAAGAGTTCTTTCATACTGAAGCTTAACAAAAATATCCGCTATTTTCTTAATAGAAATCTTTTGCCCTACAAAAAAAGCATGGGCAGCACTCTTAAAAAATTCTGGGGACCCTAACGCATAAATTGAAGAAACTGTAGCAACAACAATAACATCCCGCCTTCTAGAAAGAGATGTTACTGTTCTTATCCTCTTTATTTCAATATCTTCATTAATGGTAGCTTCCTTTTCTATATACAAATCTTTTGATGGAACATAAGATTCAGGCTGATAATAATCATAATAAGAAACAAAATACTCAACTGCATTATCTGGAAAAAAACCCTTAAATTCTCTATAAAGTTGGGCAGCTAAAGTCTTATTATGACTAATTATCAAAGACGGTCTCTCTAAATCCTTAATAATATTAGCTATTGTAAAAGTTTTACCACTACCTGTAACACCCTTTAAAGTCTGATATTTATTACCAAGTAGAATAGACTCCTCAATTTCTTTCATTGCTTTTGGTTGATCACCAGCAGGAAAATAATCAGACTTTAAACAAAATCGCATTAAGACCTCAAGTAAAAAGATTATAAATCAAAATATAATAAATAACTAATTCTATACTTATATTTTATTATTTTATAATCTAATCATAAATTCTCAAATAATAATATAAAGGAACATAGTATGAAAAATAACAAGCTTAAAAACAAATTAGAAAAATATATTCAACTTGAACAAAACAAATATTTTAAAAATGAAGCAATAAACTTACTCAATGCAAATAATGAAACAGAACTTTACAATAGATTTTATAAAGAACTAGAATTTGGCACTGCTGGAATGAGGGGCATAATCGGAGCTGGAACATGCTATATCAACACATACAATATTACAAAAGCAAGTCAAGGAATTGCTAATTATATCCTTAAAATCACACAAAATCCTAAAGTTGTAATAAGTTATGATTCAAGATACTTTTCCAAAGAATTCGCAGAAGTATCTGCAGAAATTTTTGCATCAAATGGCCTTAAGGTTTACATATATAAATATCCAAGGTCAACACCCCAGTTATCTTATACAGTTAGAAAATTAGATTGTCACCTTGGAATAATGATAACAGCAAGTCATAATACAAAAGAATATAATGGATATAAAGTATATTGGAAAGGAGGTGCACAAGTAATACCTCCTCACGATACACAAATAATATCGGAAATTCAAAAAGTATCTAATATTAAAAATACACTTAAAAAGGAAGAAGGCATAAATAGAAAAGCAATAATTGAACTTAATGATGAAATTGATATAGCATACATAGAAAAGATAAATGAAGAATTTCCCGATTTCAATAAAAAAAGTAAAAACACAAATTTAAAAATAGCATATACCCCTTTGCATGGAACAGGTGGAACAATAATAAAAGAATTATTCAAAGGTAGTAAAGTTGAACTTTTCACTGAACCAAGTCAAATAAACCCCGATCCAGAATTTCCTACAGTTAATTATCCTAAT
This sequence comes from Borrelia coriaceae, assembly GCF_023035295.1. NCBI lineage: Bacteria > Pseudomonadati > Spirochaetota > Spirochaetia > Spirochaetales > Borreliaceae > Borrelia > Borrelia coriaceae. Next base: position 898,567 of record NZ_CP075076.1, on the reverse strand, counting down.
CCGGAAGAACATACTGCCATGTATAGAGTAATAGAACTTGCAAAGAAAGAAAACTGTGATATTGCATTTGCAACTGACCCAGATGCCGATAGAGTGGGAATAGCTTTTAATGAAGACAAAGAATGGACTATTTTAAACGGTAATCAAATTGCATGTATTTTAATGAATCACTTATTATCTAAAGAAAAGGATCCCAAAAACGTATTTACAATAGCGTCTTTCGTCACAACGCCAATGTTAGATAAGATAGCTCAAAAATATAAATCAACACTATTTAGAACATATACAGGATTTAAATGGATAGGACACTTAATAGATGAAATAACAATAAAAGAACCAAACAAAAAATTTATTTTTGGATGTGAAGAAAGCCATGGTTACTTAATAGGAACTGGCACTAGAGACAAAGACGCATTTTCAGCCATAAAAGGATTTTGTGACTTAATGTTTACACTCAAAAAGAATCAAATAACAATAGGAAAATATCTGCAAAAGATATATAAAGAACTTGGATATTATGAAGATTTTATAATTAACAAAAGTTTACAAGGAAGTAATGAAAACTTTCTAAGAGAAAAATTAATATCAAAATTTAGAAACGAAGTTAAAAAAGAATTTGCAGGGATTAAGATAATCAAAAAGTTAGACTACAAAACATTAAAAGAAACCGATATCAATGGCAATGTATACGAAATAACAGAATACAAACACACTACAAATGCAATCAAATTTTTACTAGAAAACGCAATAGAAATAACAATCCGACCGTCTGGAACAGAGGCAAAAATTAAATTTTATGTATCCATATATTCAAAATATGAAGACAAAAACAATATTTTTGATATAATAAATAACATAAAGATGGAGATAGAAAAATATTAATATAGCAGAAAATTTAATAAATTTAGTCGAAGTATCCGCAAAAGAAGTTGCTAGAAAAAATAAGAATATAGAAGTCTCAATCTGGCATTTGTTAATGTCTATATTAATTTGTCCTAAAAAATCTGAAATAAGGAATATAGACACTAAAACTTTAAAAAATATCAGACAAGACACATTATGTGAAATAGAAAAATTAGAAAAAGTTTTAATCGGTACTAATGAAATTATAATTCCAAAAATAAACAGAGAAATTTTTATTCTTATTGAACAAACTAAAAAAGAATTTAAATCCAAAACTTCAATAGGCATAAAAGAGATTTTTTATCAAATCTTAAAAACGAAAAAGCTTCTAAAGAAATATAAACTTAATAAATCAAGCTTCAACTTTAATGAAGAAAATATGATAACAAGCATAGATAAAATAAGATTAATCGAAACATATAAAGAATTTGAAGATGAAATAAGACTTACAAATGATTATTTTGAAATTGATAAATATGTTAAAAACCTAACAACACTTGCAAAAGAAAAAAAACTCAATCCTTTAATCGGTCGTGAAAAAGAAATTCAATCACTAATAAACGTACTCGAACGACGAAATAAAAATAGCACAATGTTAATAGGAGAACCTGGTGTTGGTAAAACGGCAATTGTTGAAGGACTTGCAATTAAAATTGCAAATAAAGAGATAAAAAGCCAATTACAAAACAAAGTAATACTACAAATTGACACTTCTGATTTAGTCTCAGGAACAAAATATAGAGGCGAATTCGAAGAAAGATTAAATAATATAATTAAATCTATCAAAAACGATAAAAACATAATAATATTTATTGATGAAATACACACTCTAATAGGAGCTGGAAATTCTGAAGGATCTATCGATGCAGCAAATATTTTAAAACCTGTTTTGTCTCGTTCGGCAATACAAATTATAGGTGCAACGACTTATGATGAATATAGAAAGCATATTGCTAAAGACAAAGCATTTACTAGAAGATTTCAAACATTATCAATCAAAGAACCTGATGCAAAAGAAACACTCAATATAATCAATAGCATAATAAAAAACTTTGAGGATTATCACGGTGTCACTTATGAAAAAGAAGCCATAGAAAATGTTATAAAACTATCATCACAATATTTAATTAACAAAAGATTTCCCGACAAAGCAATTGATCTAATTGACCTTGCTGGAGCTCAAAAAAAACAAAAAGAAATAAATCAAAAAATAATCAATGTAGAAGATATTAAAAGCGCAACAGATGAACTATTAGATATTAATATTAAGTCTAATATCAAAGAAGAAATTGATACACTTAAAAAAGAAGCAATACATATCAAAGAAAAAATCATTGGACAAGATTATGCTATAAATGAAATCATTATAGAGATAGTCAAAACAAAACTTGAAATCAACAGCAATACGCAACCTCTAGCATCAATATTACTAATAGGTGCAAACGGAACTGGAAAAACGATGATAGCAAACACAATATCAAACATCATTATTGAAGACCAAAACTCAATAATAAAGCTAGACATGTCAGACTACAGAGAAGAAAATTCCATATCAAAACTAATAGGAACAAATCCAGGATATATAGGCTATAATGACGGTGGTATTTTAACAAACAAATTAAAACATAACCCTCGAGCATTTATTATACTTGAAAACATTGAACATGCTCATAACTCTGTACTTACCACAATAGAACAAATACTTGAATACGGTGAACTTATCAATAATAAAGAAGATAGAATATCATTTAAAAATGCTATTATTGTTTTAAGTACATCCATAGGTACCAAAACACTACTTGGGAAAGGAAATATTGGATTTAATAACAATATGAACAATAATATAAACATCAAAAGCGAAATTAACAATGAGCTTAAAACAAGATTTAAATCATCATTACTAGACAAAATACAAAAAAAGATAATTCTAAACACCTTAAAAGAAGAAGATCTAAGTCTAATTTACAATAACTATTGCAAAGAACTTACTAAAAAATTTAGTCTCAAAAACATTAAAATAGAAATTGATGAAACTCTTAAAAATCATATAATAAAAAAATATTACGATAAAGATTCTGGTGCAAGAAGTATTTTAAATGCCATAAAAGAACAAATAGAAGATAAAATTATCAATCAAATATTTAAAAATCCCAATATTGATCGAATAAAAATATCTTTAAACCAAGATAACATAAAAATCAAGCAAAAGGAAATCTTATGTTCAAACAAGTAGAAAACAAAGCAAATTTTCCTAAAATAGAAGAAAAAATACTAAAATTTTGGAATGATAATAAAATTTTCGAAAAATCAATACAACAAAGAGAAGGTTGTGAAGAATTTACATTTTATGATGGTCCACCATTTGCAACAGGACTTCCTCATTTTGGACATTTTGTACCAAATACAATTAAAGACATAATCCCAAGATATCAAACAATGAAAGGTAAATATGTTAAAAGATATTTTGGATGGGATACTCATGGTTTACCTGTAGAATACGAAGTAGAAAAATCTTTAAAAATCTCTGGAAGATACGAAATAGAAAAATATGGCATTGATAAATTTAATGAAGAATGCAAGAAAATAGTTCTTAGATACACAAAAGAATGGCAAAAAACAATTTCAAGATTAGGAAGATGGGTCGATTTTGAGAATAATTACAAAACAATGGACATAACCTTTATGGAATCCGTATGGTGGATATTTAAAACGCTTTATAACAAGGGATTAATCTATGAAAGTTACTATGTGCTACCATATTCTCCGAAACTTGCAACTCCACTCTCAAATTTTGAGGTTAATCTTGGCGAATATAAAGAAGTTAATGACCCATCACTAACTATAAAATTTAAAATCAAAGATAAAAATGAATACTTACTCGCATGGACAACAACGCCTTGGACTTTACCTACAAACCTTGGAATTGCCGTTGGAAAAGACATAGATTACTCTAAAATATTTGATAAAGAAAAAAATGCAACATTCATCATTGGCACAAAAAGGTTAAATCACTATTACAAAGATGAAACAAAATATAAAGTAATAGAACAATTTAAAGGTGAACATATTAAAGGAATAGAATATGAACCTATATTTAACTATTTTTTAAACCAAAAGGATAAAGGAGCTTTCAAGGTTCATACAGCAGAATATGTCACAACTGATGATGGAACAGGAATAGTACATATAGCACCCTTTGGAGAAGAAGACTATAACATACTTAAAAACAATACAAAAACCGACATGATAACACCCATAGATGCCGAATGCAGATTTACAAACGAAGTAAAAGATTTTGAAGGACTATTTGTCAAAGATGCAGATAATAAAATAATAGAAAAATTAAAATCAACAAACCTTTTATTCAAACGAGAAAATTTCTTACACAGATATCCATTTTGTTACAGAACAAACTCCCCTCTAATTTATAGACCCATAAGCTCATGGTTTGTAAATATTGAAGCAATAAAGGAAAAACTCATAAAATCAAATGAAAAAATAAACTGGATGCCTTCACACTTAAAAAAAGGACGATTTGGCAAATGGTTAGAGAATGCAAGAGATTGGGCAATAAGTAGAAACCGATTTTGGGGAAACCCGATACCAGTTTGGATATGTTCAAAAACAGGAAACAAAATATGTATAGGGTCCAAAGAAGAACTTGAAAGACTTTCAGGACAAAAAATCAATGACTTACATAAAGATAAAGTTGATCAAATTACTTGGCCGAGTGAATACGGCGGTGTATATGTTAGAACAAGTGAAGTCTTAGACTGCTGGTTTGAATCTGGTTCTATGCCTTACGCAAGTAAGCATTATCCATTTAAAGATAAAGATAATTTCCATAATATTTTCCCTGCCGACTTTATTGCAGAAGGTCTAGATCAAACAAGAGGATGGTTCTACACATTAACAATACTAGGAACTGCTCTCTTTGAAAATACAGCATTTAAAAATGTAATAGTTAATGGGCTAGTATTATCTAGTGATGGAAAAAAAATGTCAAAATCACTTAGAAATTATACAGATCCAATGGAGGTAATCAATACATTTGGAGCCGATGCTTTAAGGCTTTATCTCATAATGAGTCCAGTAATAAAAGCAGATGACTTAAAATACAGCGATGACGGAGTTAAAGATGTTTTAAAAAACATAATAATCCCAATCTGGAATGCTTACTCATTTTTTATAACTTATGCAATAATTGATAAGTTTAGCCCTCAAAATAACATAAGTTTATATAAAACTAACATGCTTGATAAATGGATAATCAGTGAAATCGAAAGTCTAAAAAAGACATTAAATGAAGAGATAGATAAATATAATTTAACAAAATCAATAGAAGCACTTCTGACATTTATCGACAAGCTAAATAATTGGTATATCAGAAGATCAAGAAGAAGGTTCTGGAAATCTGAAAATGATAATGATAAAATCGATGCTCACGAAACGCTATACTACATACTCAAAAACTTAATGTTGATGCTTGCACCAATTACCCCATTCTTAACAGAGGAAATTTACCAAAATCTAAAGTTCAAAGATGAGAAAGAATCAATCCATCTAAACGAATATCCACAAGCAATTGAAAAACTTATAAACATAGAACTTGAAGAAAAAATGAATTTTATAAGAAAAGTAGTTTCAATTGCAAGAGCTCTCAGAGCATCACATAACATTAAAATACGACAACCTATCAAAACAATTTATGTTATAACCAAGAATCAAAAAGAACAACAAATACTAGGTGAACTGCAAGCCATAATACTCGAAGAGATTAATGCAAAAGAAATACAGATAAAATCTAATGAAGAAGATCTTGTAACTTACAAAGCAAAAGCAAACTTTAGAGAACTTGGAAGTAAACTTGGCATACATATGAAAACAGGAGCATTAGAAATCACAAACCTAAACAATGAAGATCTATTAAAAATAATCAATGGTAATAAACATACAATTAAAATCAAAGAAAATGCATATGACATTACAATAAAAGATATAATCTTAGAAAGACAGGAACGAGAAAATTTAAAAGTCATAAATGAAGATTCTGTTACAATTGGATTAGATTCTCTAATAACAGAAGAACTATATTTAGAAGGACTCTTAAGAGAATTTATAAGAAAAGTACAAAATTTAAGAAAAGAGAATAACTTTAATGTCAGTGACAGGATAATACTATACATAGATAACAGTGATATATTAAAGAAAATAATAAATCAATTTGAAAGCTACATCCAAACTGAAACCTTAACACTAAAAATAGAGATTAATAAAGACAAGGCAATAGAAACAATAAAACTTGATGATGAAACACTAATCAAGATAGGTATCGAAAAATGGTCAAACTAATTATCACAATTTTCATGGCTATTTTTTTTATAGGATGTGAAACTTTAACTTATTGCCCACCTAAAAAGCATATATCTTCAATTATGTTGTTAGACTCATCATCAGACGTATACGCTTACATCAATCTATCTAAAAACAGATTCATCTACAATGAACTTAACACAAAATACAAAATCGGACTTAGTACCATTGGTAACTTATACTTAAGTTACACAAAAAATACAGAAGCTTTTTCGTCAATAATAACAGGGAATTTTCCCAAAAATATCTTTTGGGCAATACAAAACAACCCAAATTTTGAATCCCACGGCAACATATTCACAAATCCAAAATGGAAAATAAAAAATTCAGATATATACGTCACCCCTATTAAAGGCAAAAAAGGAATTCTAATCAATCAAAAAAAAACAACTCATAAAAACGAAAATGTACTAACAACAAAATATATTAATATCCTTGATCAAAATGAAATATTCATTTGGATCAAGGATATTAATATACTACTGCCAGATAGAATAAATAAAACAAATCTTATTCCCTTTGACAAGGGAATATTCATTGCAAACAGTGAAAACGAAGATGATTATCATTTAAAAGCCTACTTAAACACTGATAACCCAACAATACTATCCATTTTATCAAAAAAATTAATACCAACCCTCCTAGCTAACATTACAAAAATAATAATCTCAAGTCCTATAAAATCTAAAATACAAGATCAAGATACTGTAGAACTCCAATTTAATGTTAACAAAATAAGCATTAAAGAATTTATAACAAGTCTAATGTCTGAGATTTAATTTATATCAAAGACAATTCCAAATTTTTATTAATAATACAATTATCTTATTCAACTAATTAAAATCTCTCATTTTTGGTTTAATGTCATTAATATTTACATAATCAACTGCTTTTCTCTAATCACATACAACCTCATATTTGTATATGTAACATCATAATGTACAAATAGTTATGAATAAAATATTTTAAAATTCCCTTATAATAAAAATAAATATTTACCTTAATCTAATTCAACTAAAATAATAACGCACACTTGAGATCAATTTAAATTACCAACAATAAGCCTCCCATGATAAGCTTTAGCACCCAAAATAGCATCAATACTATCAATATTGTCCTGATTAACCTTACCTGCAACAACAATTTCTAATTTTTCTCCAGCCATTAATATTAAATCTTGAAGTATCATAAGAGAATCCTGAGCCCTAAGTCCTCCTCCTGAAGTCAATATTCTATGAATACCAATATCTAAAAGATCAGCCACAGACGCTCTAATATCACAAGTCTCATCAACTGCTTTATGAAAAGTAACTTTTAAAGGGCAAGATAAACTTAACAAATCTTTAGTTCTCTCTATATCAATTTCATGATTATCCCTTAAAATTCCAAAAACCACACCTTCCACCCCAAGACTCTTACAAAGCTCAATATCTGCTTTCATAGCTTGAAATTCTAAATTAGAATACACAAAATTCCCACACCTTGGTCTAATCATTACAACCATAGGAACACCCAAAACTTCCCTCAAAACTTTTATGGTCCCATAAGAAGGCGTGGTGCCTCCACAGGTCATATTTTCACAAAGCTCAATTCTATTAGCTCCAAGATCAACAGCATTTAAAGCCTCCAATATATTAAAAACACATGCTTCTCTTATCATCTAAACACCTAAATTACATAACAACTTATTCTGAATAAAATAATGATATAATGCTCCAAGTTTACCAGAATCGTTATTAAATTTAGTTGTCTCAAGTTTAACAAGTTTCTTGATGTCATTAGTATAAATATGTGCTAATTCTAAGGACCACAAATTCTCTAATTTATCATATATCCTATTTATTAAATCCGGTCTCGAACTTATTCCACCACCAATCAAAATCTTTTCAGGATTTAAAATGAAAGTTAAATTAAAAATACCAAATGATAAAGTTTCAAAAAAATGCTCGACTTCATTCTTAGCGTGGATATTACCACTATCAGCAAGCTCAAAAACATATTCTCCAGACACTTCATCAAATTCCATATCCAAACGCTTAGCAACCCTTTTCCTTAAAGCAGCAACAGAAGCTATAGATTCCCATCTACAATTAAAAGGAATATTATTGCCAAGTCCCCTAGTAATCATAAATCCAATCTCACCAGACATAAAAGAATATCCCCTTACAAGTCTCCCATTCATAAATATTCCAGCACCAATGCCTGTTCCAAGAGTCAAAGCAACAAAATCATTAGCATCAATAGCATGACCCTTAAATTTTTCTGCTAAAGCCACACAATTAGCATCATTTTCAATCTCAACGTTTATCCCTGTTAAAGTCTCAAGCTTTTCCTTTAAAGGAAAATTCACAAATCCTTTAATAGCATTCACTCTAATTACAATTCCCTTAGGATCAACAAATCCAGGCATTGAAATTGCAACACCTTTGATATCGCCTTCTTTTTTATAAGAATCAATTATATCTACTAAAATACTAACTTGCTCATCAACAGTAACCCCTGATTTAACTTCATGTTTATCAAGCAAATTCCCACCACTATCTGCAAAAGAATATTTAGTATTAGTACCTCCAACATCAATTGAAACATAATGCCCCACACAAATCTCCATATTATAAAATATCCAGCTAATTATACAACAAAAAATTAAAAACTCTCTATAGTAATATTAGAAATTGATGAAATTTTACTTACAACTATCTGAGTCTTAATCTCTTCCTTTAAATAAGAAACATGCGATATTATACCAATTTGACGTCCATCAACACGCTGCAAATCAGAAATTTTTGGAATAACCATCTTTAAAGTCTCTTCATCAAGATTACCAAATCCCTCATCAAGAAAAAACGCTTCCATTTTAAGCTCACTATCTCTTATCATGTCCGAGAGAGCTAGAGAGAGTGACAACGATACAAGAAATTTCTCACCACCAGATAAAGTCTTAACACTACGAGTCATATTGCCATCTTTTTTGCTTCTAATTAAAAAATTAAAATCCTTACTATCTGTATTAAGTTCAAGCTCAAAATCAGGAAGAATAATGTTTAAATACTTTTTATTTGATATGATTAAAATCTCATCAATCAAAAAACTCTGAACATAATACTTTAAACTAGGAGAAACAGTAACAACTTTCTTTAAAATGTCCAATTTATCATTACGTTCACTTACATTGCTTAACTCATGCTTAATATTTTCTAAATTAAGCTCCTGTACATCAAGTTCCGCTTTAAGAGCCTGTAAACTTGAAAAAGTTGCCTCATACCTACTAATACTCTTAGACAAAATCTCAATTTGAGACATAAAATCCGATTTCAAATCTACAAAATGTTTTAAGCTATTTTTACTAGGGTTTAAAAAATTAACTAAAAAAATAGAATCTTTAATACAATGATCATTTATCATTAAACTTTTAAAATCTAAAAAACTAGAATTAAAATTAGCTAGCTCATCTTTAAGTTCAATCTCAAAACCTAAAATAGTTTGCCTCATAATCTCAATTTGACTTTCAAGTTTCAGTTTTGCATTACTTATACTATCAAGAGACAACTTCAATTTAACATGGTCATTTTCTATATCCCTTTTAGAACTTAAAATTTTTTTAAACTCACTCTCAAGTAAATCAGGATCACTTAGACTTATTTTTAAATTAGTACTAGATAATAAATTTTTTATCTTATCTAAATTTTCTTTAATTTCTGTTTTCTTTAAAGAAATTTTGGAATTTAAATCATTAAGCATCAATCTTAAATTTGCAACTTCCTTAAGTTTACTTTCAAAAATCAGAACACTATCTTTATCAGAATAATCTATATACTTATGAAATAAATTTTTACCAATTCTCTTCAAAATCTCTGCATTATTTTTCTTAAAATTTAAGATGCAACCTTCCCATCTGATTTTATTTTCTTTATTATGCAATATATCTAGCTTAAGCGCATCTAACTTAGATTGCAAAATTTGAATCTTTGAGTTTATCTCTAAGAGAGCATTTAAATTATTAATTTTTAATTTTTCTTTGCCTTGGTATACTTTATATGCACTCTGATGATGTTTAAGATTCTCTATATCTCTTTGAACAGACTGCTTATTACTATTAAGATATTCTAAAAACTCTTCATACAAACCAATTTTAATATTTATGTCTGTAACTTTAGATGAAGAACTATCATTTGACTTTAATAACAACTCTAATCTATTTTTATATCTTAATATTAATTCTTCATAAAACCCCTTTAGTAGCTTTAATGCCTCATAATAAATATACTTATCAAAGTCAAATTTCGTTTTTTCTGTAGTAATACTTTTAATCTCGACGTTTTTTTTTCTCTGTTCTACTAATAATTTATTTTTCTGCTCTTCCAATTGCTTCTCTTTTACAAGCAATCTATCATAAGCCTCCTCATCAAAATCCATCTCATATAAAACAACATTCTCATAATACAATTTCTTTACATAATCAAAATTAAAACTATCTAAGTCCAGATATTTCAATTCCTCTAAATTCCTTTGAATACTTAAAAACTCTAACAAAAACCGATTTTTATCATTTAAAAGTTCACTTTGCTTTTTAACGAAATGTTTTAAATCCAAAAAATTATCAGAATTATAAAATTCCATTTTTTTATCTAATTCTGATTGAAGCTCTTTTTGCAAAGTATATTCATGATCTAATCTCTTCTTACCTCCAATCTTCAAAGATAATTCCAACTCTAAATTATCTATTCTATGTCGAATATCCAAATAGTTTTGATTAGACTTAATGATTTTTTCACAAATAATTATTAACTTATAAACATTGTCAAGATTCTCTCTCACATCTTCTACATCAATTGAGCTTAAAAAATCAGTCAACTCATTTAATCTTTTTTTATTAATACTAAACCTGTTTTTTTCCTCTGTATCTAAAAATTTTAATTTTTCTATATTGAATTTTGTAAGTTCTAGCTCCTTTTTCAAAAAAATTTCTATATCATCATACTTTTTTAAATTAAAAATATTGTCAATTATTGCTGTCTTATTTTTAGGCTTTGAAGTCAAAAATTCCTGAAAATTACCCTGGGGTAAAATAACCGTTTGACAAAACTGCTCAAAATCTAACCTACAAAGACTCTTAATATAAGCCAAAACATTCTCTTTAGTTTCAATTAAATTCCCATCACTAATACAACTCAGTACCATACTTTTTGGCGTTTCCTTTTGTCTTATAGTAAGTTCAATAAATGACTCATAAACCTTCTCAGAAACAGTAAAAGTCAGTTTAACATAAGCACTATCAAAACCCTTAGAAATTGAATCTGCAATATTTTTATCAAGTCTATAAACTCTGGCATAAAGAGCAAGAGTAATACAGTCTAATATCGTACTCTTTCCAGCTCCAGTACTTCCAGAAATCAAAAAAATGCCAGACCTCTTTAAAACAGAAATATCAAAGTTTATCTCATATTCACCTTTATAGGAAGCAATATTTTTAAATACTAATTTATTTATCCTCATATTTTCCTGCTCTTCCCTTCAGCAATACTTCTTCAAAAAGAGCAATTAGTTCTTCTTCGCTAAATTTATTCCCCTTCCTAAAACCATTTATAATATCTCGTCTTAATTTTTCCTGGAAAAAATACTTTTCATCTCTACTTAGTACTTCATCCCTACTAAGCAATTTTCGTTCTCTTTTTAAGGACGCTTTTTCTGAATCTAATAAATAATAATAAATATCAAATATATGGATTAAACTTGACTTTGCCAAATCATAAATCTGCTCTTCAAATCCCACATTCAATTTCTCATTAAGTTCAATTTTTAAATAACAAAGATAAGAAATCTCTCGCTTAAGCTTATGCAAATCATTTATAATTTCAATAAAAGAACCTTGTAAAAAATGCAATTTACCAAATATAGGAAGTAAAACTTTATTTTGCTCAACCAATTTACCTTCACTGAAAAACAAAACATTCACATATTTTTTAAGATCTTCATCAAATGAATATTGAATTGGTGAACCTGAATAAACTATATTATCTTTCAACTTTTTAAAATTATGAATATGTCCAAGCGCAACATAAGAAAAATTATTCCCAAAAACACTAACAGGCAAAATAGGACTACTTCCAATACTACTAACCACACTACTAGCAGAAAAAAAAGAATGTGCAATCAATATTCTAGGAATACTAAGGTACTGCTCATCAAGATTTCCAATAACACTTGATATTTGCTCTCTATAAGCCTTTTCCAAATTTTTAAGAAAGACATCATCATTAAGTTCAATACTTTTACAATATTGATCTACAATAAGTCTTTCATTAATATAAGGCATACAAACAATGATAAATTTAACATCACCACTATCTTCCAAAAACACTACTTGATTGTTAAGTTCATCCCCAGTAACCAAAAAAAAATTAAACTTTGAGAGTATCTTTTTATTAATATTAAAATAATCTCTCTTATCATGATTTCCAGTAATGACCACACACCATTTGCAAGCAGTAAAAGATAATTCATAAAAAAAATCATTTATTAACTTTTGCTCTTCAAGGCTAGGTTTCTTTGAATCATAAACATCACCAGCAATAAGCAAAAGATCAATTTTCTCACTTTTAATAAATTCCAATAAAAAACTTACAAACCTTTGTTGTTCACCAATTCTAGAAAAATGGCCAATTTTTTTACCAATATGCCAATCAGATGTATGCAAAACTCTATAAATACTCAATTAATACCGCACTATTTTTATTAAAAATTACAATAATTTACACATTATGTTATATTATATATATATAAGGGTTTTATGCAACAAAGAAAATTAATAATAGTAGAATCACCAACAAAAGCAACAACAATAAAGAAATATCTTGATAATTCATTTTCAGTAGAAGCTTGCATAGGACATATAAGAGATTTGCCAAACAGTGCTAAAGAAATACCTGAAGAGTATAAAAAATTTGAATGGTCACACATCTCTATAGATCATCAAAATGACTTTAAACCACTTTATATTATCCCAAATAATAAAAAAAAAGTAATTGAAAAACTCAAAAATATCATAAAAGATAAAGATGAAATCTACCTTGCAACTGACCAAGATAGGGAAGGAGAGACAATAGCATTTCACCTAAAAGAAGTATTGCAAATTAAAAACTATAAAAGAATGGTATTTCATGAAATTACAAAAAGCGCAATAATCGATTCACTCAATAATACAAGAGAAATCAACATGCATCTAGTTAATGCCGGGGAGACAAGAAGAATACTAGACAGACTTTACGGATACACTATCTCCCCTTTACTGTGGAAAAAAATTGCCTACGGACTCTCTGCTGGCAGAGTACAATCCGTTGGCCTACAATTAATCATAGAAAAAGAAATGACAAGAATAAACTTTAAAAAAGCCAATTATTATTCCATTACACTTGAATGCAAACACAACAAAAACGACATAGAAATTAAAACAATACTAGAAAAAATCGACAATAAAAATGTAGCTGAGAGCAAAGATTTTATAAACGATACAGGAAATCTACACGATCCTGACAAAACAATTGTAATAGATAAAAAATTAATGGATATTCTTACAAAAGAGCTAAATAGGATAAAAGAAATCGAAATAATTTCCATTGAAACAAAAAAAATTAAACAATCTCCTCCTAAACCATTCATTACATCTTCTCTTCAACAAGAAGTAAACAGAAAATTGAAAATAGGCACTAAACAAATTATGAATTACGCACAAAAACTATATGAAAATGGCTACATAACTTATATAAGGACAGATTCTTATGACATTGCCGAAACCGCAAAAGAAAAAATCAAAACTATTATAAAACAAAAATATGGCGAAGAATACATAGAAACAGATGAAAGAGTATACACTAAAGCAAAAATGGCTCAGGATGCACATGAAGCGATAAGACCTTCTGAACTATTTACACCTCCTGAACAAATACAAATAGAAAGCGAAACTGCTAAAGAAATATATAAAATGATATGGGATAGAACTATTGAATCTGGAATGAAAAATGCAATTAAAAAAGTTATTAAAATAACATTGAAACATGAAAATTTAACTTTTAAAACGAATTTCACAAAAATCGTTTTTGATGGCTTTATGAAAAATAGTAAAGAGTTTGATGAAAACAGTACCATAGATTTTTCCCTCATAAAAGAAGGTGATAAGTTTGCAATATTGAATATCAAGCCAGAAGAGCATGAAACGAAACCCCCACTTAGATATACAGAAGCATCACTTGTACAAAAACTTGAAAAAGAAGGCATAGGACGACCCTCAACTTATGCGACCATTATCTCCACTCTCTTTGAGAGAGAATATATATTTAAACAAAATAACACACTAATACCAACAATAAAAGGAGCAGCAGTAATAAATCTATTAAAAAAATATTTTCCAGTACTAATTGAACTAAAATTTACATCCAATATGGAAGAAAATTTAGACAAGATTGCAATAGGAGCACTAGACAAAATAAAATATTTAAATAAATTTTATAATGGGGAAGCAGGTCTAAGGAATACAATAAATAAAATAGAACCTATTATTAGCCCTGAAGAATTTAGAATAGTCTATGAATACAATAATAACAAAAAATTTAGTTATAAAATCAACATTGGTAAATTTGGGCCTTACTTAATCTCTAACGGAAATAACTACGCTATTAATGTAACAACACCATTAGAAAACTTATACAAAGAAGATGAAATAAAAAAGATAATATCAGAAAAAGAAATACAACCTCATATATTAGGAATTGATCCTGAAACAGGGCTTAATGTAATATACAAAAATTCAAAATATGGGGGCATCGTCCAACTTGGAGAGGATGTTTATGCTCCACAAGAATTCACAAAAACAGGTAAACCCAAAAAACCTAAAATAATAAAAGCCAAAAAAGTTTCAACAAAAAATATTGAACATGAAAATATAACCCTAGAACTTGCACTCAAATTACTTTCACTTCCAAAAATTATTGGAGAGTATCCAAAAACCAATGAAAAAATAATTGCTACAACAGGGATTTTTGGAGACTATATTAAAACTGAAAATAACAGCATCACATGCCCACTAAAAAAAGACATAAAAGCATATGAAATCACACTAGAAAAATCAATTAAACTGCTAGATGCTAAATTAGAAAAAAATGGCATTGTTATAAAAATAATCTCACTATCAAAAAACAAAGTCGGAAATAAAATTTACATTTACAAGCAAAATGATAAATTTTATGCTAAAATTAAGAGGAAAAAGGTAAATTTGCCTACTAATATTGATATTAATCAAATAGATGCAACTTATGTTTTTGGACTAATGTAGGATATGAATGATTTTGAACTGCCCATTTACAAATATAAAGATGAATTAATTAAAAATTTAAAATCAAACAATGTTTTAATAGTCGAAAGTCCAACAGGTAGTGGAAAAACTACACAAATACCAAGGATAATATATGAATCAGGATTAACAAAATTTGGTAAAATTGGTGTTACACAACCAAGAAGAATAGCCACAATATCAATAGCAGAATACATAGCAAAACACATTGGAGTAAAACTCGGAGAAGAAGTTGGTTATAAAATAAGATTTCAAGAAATTACAAGCTCTAAGACCAAAATCAAATTAATGACCGATGGGGTTCTACTACAAGAACTCAAAAAAGATACGCTACTGTATGAATATGACGTAATAATAATAGATGAAGCACATGAGAGAAGTCTAAATATAGATTTTATATTAGGACTTATTAAAGATATACTAACAAAAAGAAATGATTTTAAAGTTATCATCTCATCTGCAACAATAAATACACAAGTATTTTCAAAATACTTTAACAACGCTCCAATACTTAGCATAGAAACAATTACTTATCCCGTACAAATAATTTACAATCCACCCCCACTTAATACATCAAAATCAATGATATTAAAAATAAAAGAAATAATTAGTGGCATAATCAAAGAAAAAAAAGAAGGTGATGTCCTTATATTCTTATCTGGAGAGAAGGAAATAAAAGAAACAATAAAAGAACTCTATGAATTAAATTCCAAACAAGAATTAATAATATTACCTTTATATGGTCGGATGGCAAAAGAAGCACAAGAACAAATATTTATGCCTACACCAAAGAATAAAAGGAAAATTATAGTATCAACAAATATTGCAGAAACTTCAATCACAATTGAAAATATAAAGATAGTAATTGATAGCGGAAAAGTCAAAACAAATAGGTTCCAAATGAAAACACACACTTATTCACTTCAAGAAGTACCAATTTCAAAATCAGCTGCAACACAAAGAGCAGGAAGAGCAGGAAGACTTGCAAAAGGCACATGTTACAGATTATATAAAAGAGATGAATATCAATTAAGAGATGAATATCAAAAGGAAGAAATATATAGAACTGATCTCTCTGAAGTAATCCTAAGAATGGCAGATATAGGAATTAAAAATTTTACAAAATTTGACTTTATTTCAAAACCATCAATGAAATCCATTAAAACAGCAAGTGACATATTAAAATCCTTAGATGCAATCAATGAAAAAAATGAACTTACAGAAATCGGAAAATATATGATCATATTTCCGCTAATACCAATTCACTCAAGGGCCTTAGTCGAAGCAATGATAAACTATCAAGAAGCAATATACCCAACTACAATTGGATTATCATTTCTATCTACAAGCGGAATTTTTTTACTACCTCAAAACGAAGAAATAGAAGCAAGACAAGCTCATCTAAAATATAAAAATCCACTAGGAGATTTAATAGGATTTATTAACATATTTGAAGATTATAAAAAAGCTATAGATAAAGAAACCTTTGCTAAAGAAAATTATTTAGATTTACAAGGTCTTGAAGAAATTACTAATGTACAAAGACAACTTGAAAACATTGTAAGTAGCTTCAATATACCAATAGTACACAAACATGAAATTGATCACGAAGGCTACTTAAAATCCATAATGAAAGGTATGAAAGATTATATTTGCTTTAAAACCTCAAAAAATAAATATAAAACAATCAAAGCCCAAAATATAGTAACACATCCTGGCTCACTTATTAACACAGACTCTGTCCAATATTTCGTAGCAGGAGAAATTATAGAGACAAGTAAAAGATATGCAAGATCAATTGGAGTACTCAGAAAAGAATGGATCAAAGATATTCAATTTGAGGATGATGAGCAAAAAAACACTCCAAAAGAAGCTCCAAAATTAACCAAAGATTACAAATCTACAGCCAAAAAACAGCAAAAACCTCTATTAAACAATGAAATAAGTATTGGGGGTAAAAAATTTAATACTCACAATGAACATAAAAATCAATTAACACTAAGCTTAAAGGAAGTTAAGGAGTTAGTATCAAAAAAATTAAAACACTCAGAAAAAAAAGCAATAAAAAATATCCTTGCAAAATTAACACATGAAAATTTAATCATATTTAAAAATAAAAAATTAATAGAAATAATGCGCATAGTAAATGGCATGGAATCAGACTGGAAGCTTATTAAAACATATGAAAATACAAACATCAATATTAATGAAATTGATAAAATGAAAAATATTTTAGAATGCACTATGCATTTCATTAAAAATCCCAATAAACAATCAGTCCTTTTCCTATCACTTAGAAGTGACTACTCTGACAATTTTTGGCTAAAACCTCAAAAAAGCTTTATTGTAGCAATCGAAGAATCAATGGATACCATCAAAAGCCTGATCGACAATCAAGACAATATTAAAAAACTTACCCCTATTAAAAATACAGTAAATAAAATTTACAAAAAATTAAACTTCTTCTTTTAAAAATCCAAAATCTATAAGTCATACTTAAGATTATAAAAATAAATATTAATAAATAAAAAAATTAAATAAATGAATATTATTTAAACTAGAATCATATTAAAAGTTAATATACACTGTAACTAACAAAAATATAATTAATGGAGGCAATATGAATAATTTAATGAAAAATATACAAAACCTCGGCAAAGCCTTACAAACTCCTGCAGCAGTCTTACCAATTGCTGGGCTTTTACTTGGCTTTGGATATCTAATAATAGAACTTACAGAACCTTCTAACATGATTAGACACGTTGGTAAACTAATGGAACAATCAGGAAGCGCCATTCTTGGAAACTTACCCATACTATTTGCAATAGGAACTGGAATGGGACTAGCTAAAAACCATAAAGCAGCTGCAGCACTTGGGGGAGCAGTAGGATACCTAATTTTAAATGCAGGGTTATCTACATTTACAATAATAATTAACGGAAGAGCAGAACCTGTTAACATGTCTGTCTTGGGGGGCATTATTACAGGCATAAATTCAGCTATGCTTAGCGACAAAGTAGTAAACTATAAAATACCACAATTTTTAGGGTTTTTTTCAGGACAAAGACTAGTACCAATAACAAATGGTATACTCTCTGCAATACTTGCCACAATATTAGGATTTTTATGGGCCCCACTACAAATCACTATTAATCAAATCGGAATTTGGATGATAGAAGCTGGTAATCTAGGTGTATTTATATTTGGATTCCTAAACAGACTACTCATAATAACAGGCCTACATCAACTTCTAAACACTTTAGTATATTTTGTATTCGGAGAATATACTACAAACGAAGGAAACATAATTCAAGGAGAAATCACAAGATATTTAAATGGAGACCCAACCGCTGGAGCATTTACATCGGGCATGTATCCAATGATGCTATTTGGATTACCAGGTGCAGCTCTTGCAATGTACTTAACATCTAGAAAAGAAAGAAGAAAAGAAGTAGGAGGTATCTTACTCTCAGCGGCACTAACCTCATTCCTAACAGGAATTACAGAACCAATAGAATATACATTCATGTTAATAGCACCTCTGCTCTATCTCATACATGCTATCTTAACTGGAATATCATTAGTCATTACTAATATATTTGGAATACGTATAGCATTTTCACTCTCAGCAGGAGTCATAGATTACTTCTTAATGTTTCCAAAATCAACAAACGCACTGCTAATAATCCCAATAGGACTTGCAACCGGAATTATCTACTTCACAATTTTCATAACACTAATTAAAACATTTAACATTAAAACACCTGGTCGTGAAGATGACACTAAACAGCAAACACTTAATAATACTTCCAAAGCATCCCAAAACGAAGTTTTTGAGGCCATCATTCAAGCACTTGGAGGAATTGATAACATAACAAATATTGATTCATGTTTTACGAGACTCAGAGTAGACGTAAAATCTTCCTCATTAGTAAATAAAGATGCAATGACCCAACTTGGAGCTTCTGGAACAATAATTACATCAGGCAATCAAGTTCAAATAATATTTGGAGCAAAATCCGAACAAATTTCAAATTACATCAAATCTAAAACTTAAATAATAACAAAGAATAAGAAGAAAAAAATCTTATTCATTTCTTCTTATTCTAACTAAAAAAGTGTAAAATATTTTATATAAAATTACATGAATCTAATATTACCTAAAATATTATTATTTTTATTATTAATAACACCTCTTACTCTAACATACGGTACATACAAAGAAAATTTTGAAAAATTAAATAAACTATACATGCTATATGACCTAAACAACAACTTACCAAAAGAACTTGAAACAATAAATGCAATCAAAAACATAAATTTAGAATACCATTATTTACTCATGGCCAGATATCTACTTAAAATAAAGAAATATGAAGAAGCTAATAATTTTTTAAAAAAAATGCAAACACCTAAAGATAAAAAAACAAAAAATGAAATTTTATCACTACAACTTAGAATCAATGAAGATAACATAAGCGAAGAGGAAATCAATGACATCTTACAAAAGGATAAAGAGTTAGATATAAAAATAATCTACCAGTTATATAATATTGCAAAAATCAAAAATAAAAAAATATCTTTAAAGATAAAAAACATAATCTTAACCAACTATCCTAAAAGTATTTATTCTTATAAAATCAAGAGAAATGAATAAACAAATTTATTGCGCAATGATATTAATTTTGACATTAAGTACATCATCAGCACAAAAATTACTCGGTCCAAAAGATGTAGTAATGAAATATGAAATCATTAAAGGTTCTTTTAAAGAAAGCAATTACATTATCGTCAAAATTAAAAACAAAAATTTAAAGTTCATAATATCAAAACCTATTTATAACAAAGAAACGAACAATTATTACTTTAAAGGCCAAACAACAAGTCAATTTCTACTTTCCAACACAGTGGACATTGCCATTAACACAAGTCCATACAAAATTAAAGAAAATATATTCTACCCTAATGGTTTATACATATATGATAAAAAAATCATTTCCAATGCAAAAAAAGATCAAGGAATAATCATAATCAAAAACAATCAAATAATATTAAATCCTAGACAAGACGAGATCAATAATTCTGATTATGGTTTTAGTGGCTTCTTTCCCTTAATTAAAAATGGACAATACACTAAAAACTTTAAAGACAATAAACATCCAAGAACAATCATAGGTACTGATAACGAAAACAAACACCTATATCTAATAACTGTGGAAGGAAGAGGTGCTAATAATAGCAAAGGAATTTCATTAAATGAAGCAATAGATCTATCACTAAGCTATAGTATTACCAACTCCATTAATCTAGATGGAGGTGGCTCAAGTACACTTGTAACAAAATACAACAACGCCCCTTATAAACTTAATGCTACATCTAATCTTTTTGGACAAGAGAGAATAGTCCCTTTTCACTTAGGAATAAAACTACCTAACTGAAAAAATCCCAACCAATATTAACTCCAAAAGTAATTTCGGTTGTTAAAGAAGAAGAAAAACTATTTACAGAAAGAGAAGTAGGCGAAATTGATAGGATAAATAAAGGTCTAATATAAAGCCCCTTAACTTCAGGAATGAAAAAATCTGTAGCAAATCCTAAACATAAAAACACTAGATTTCGGCTATTAGTACTTAAGTCAAATGTATATTTAAGCCCCAAAAGGGGAAATAATGTTCTAACATACTCTCTAAAAACAATAGGATAAATTCCATAAAGCCCAAAAGCAAAATATCTGCTATGATGACTAGATGAAAAAGCATCCTTATAAGCAATATCCAAAATAACATAATTAACATCAAAGAACAAATTTAAATTTATTCCATTATCTACTCTACTGTAATTTTTTACAGACCTCTTTACATCGCTTTTGTTAGTATAATTAGTAAACTGATAAGAAAATCCCCCTCCAAAAGATAATGGATACGCAAATATCAAAGCACTCGAAGGAAAAAATAAAAATAATAACAAAACATATTTTTTCATTGATAATCCTTACACTTTCTAAAAAAACATTATATTATTATATGTAACTGTATAGCAAGTAACATATATAATAAAATTATGAAAATAAAAGCACTATTCTTAGTCTCTATAATGTTTTCAACATGTAACAAGAAATCAGAAATTCCCTTAACACACAAATTCAAATTACCCAAAAGTAGTATCTTAGGATTCTCAAAAAAAGTAGGAATTGTAACAAAAAATTATGCGATTTTAAATAATGCAACTAAAACGGACAATACTAATTACAATTATTTAACAATAATTAGAAAAGACGAAGTAATAAAAATTGAAAAAATAATGCAAAATACAGAAAGATATGGTATCAAAGGAAAATGGATACTAGCAACCTATAAAGGAAAAAAAGGATACATCTTTAGCAAAGACATAAACATAATAGATAATATCATTATTGAATAAATTAATTATAATATTATGAATGTTAGTTAGTAAACGAACCAACTAACATTCTAATTACTTGTTTTTCTTCTTATGTCTATTTTTCCTTCTCTTTTTCTTTCGCTTATGTGTAGATATTTTTTTTAATTTCCTCTTTCTTCCACAAGGCACCTTTTATATCTCCTTATCAAACAAAAATTAAATCCAAAATGTTCTCCAAATCATCATCCGGGTGAAACCACAAAACACCAGGAATTTTATCAAAAAAAGTCATTTGTCTTTTTACATACAAAAAAGAATTCTTTATTATTAGACTTATTATATCATTTAACATATGATAAGGTCTACTTTTCCACAACAAAAATTCACGATACCCTATTCCCTTAAAAGCCGGTGTTGTCTCATCATATCCCTTTCTTAATAACCTCCTAATCTCTTCAAGCAATCCACAATCAATCATATTCTTCACCCTAAATATTATCCTAGATCGCATCTCTTCCATAGGTCTTCTCAAACCAATAGCCAAAACATTTTCAAGCATATGCCCTTTTTTTAAAAATTGACTAATTGGAATACCTGTTTGATAATAAACTTCAAGCGACCTTTTAAGCCTATAAATATCATTTTTATTGATTGACTTATATCTTTCAAAGTCTACCCTCTTAAGTTCATCCAAGAGATAATCTTTCCCCTTTGTATCAAAAAGACTATTTACATAAAGTCTTATTTCAGAAGAAACAGCAGGTGTGTTAGGTAATCCATATTGTAAATGCTTAAAATAAAAAGCCGAACCACCTACAAATATAGGAAGTTTCTTTTTTTCTCTTAACTTTTCTATTATTTTGCATGCTTCCTTATAAAATATCCCAAGATTATATTCTTCAATCGGTTCTAAAAAATCCACCAAATGATGTCTTATATGAGACCTTAATTCAACACCAGGCTTACAAGAAGCAATATCAAACTCTTTATAAACTTGAATAGAATCAACATTAATAATTTCAGCTATACCTTTTGGCAAACTGAATAAAAGCTCACTCTTACCTACAGCTGTAGGACCAAATAAAAAAATTACTCTATCGCTCTTCAATTGAATACGTAAATCGACCTGTCATAATATCATTAAAAGCCCGGGTTACTACTCTCTCATCAGAAATAGTATGCTCTGCTAAAGAAATTTGATCAATAATTTGATTTGTACGCACTATAACTGCCATAACAAGTTCATAATAATTGCCATCAAAATCTTGTATCTCTTTCAAAGGTATCTTCATTTTTCTAAAACCTCCTTAATATATTTACTTATTATATAAGTTCTTTCTTTTCTATCTCATCCTTTATCAACTCAAAAACTTTATTTGCAGATTTATCAGTTGTATCAACTATAAAATCAGCTACATCTAAGTAATTATCAACATCTATATTATATACAGATAAATACCTTTTTGAATCATTAGAATCCCTATTAAAAGTGTTCTTCAAGACATTAGAATACATACCACCTTCCCTACTTATTATTCTTTCTGTCCGAATTTCTATCTTAGCATAAAGATATATCTTTAAATCAGCATTCTTTGAAAGCCAAATTGCAAGACGCGATGCAAGAACAGTATTATCCTCTTTTGAAAGCTCCAATAATTTGCTATCAAGATACTCATCCCAATAATAATCATTTCTACCAATAATTTCTTTCTCATAAAACGTATCAAAAGGCATATTCTTCTCCTTAGCAATATCATGAAAAGTGTAATTAATAAGCTTTAGACCATAGTGTTTTGCAAGCATTCCACTAATAGTTGTATTACCACAACCACTCTTGCTAGAAATAGCTATTCTCATTCAATATTCCTCAAATGTTCTTTTATTTTTTCTAAATTTAATTTCATGTTTAAAACTAAATTCCTAATATCCAAATCGATTGCTTTATTACTCATTGTTGTAACCTCTCTATGCATTTCCTGAGCAATAAACTCTAAAATTTTACCACATACCTCATTTTCAAGATTTTTATAAAAATTATCTATATGTGAATACAATCTTACTATTTCCTCATTAATATCTAACCGAATTGACATCTTAGCTGCCTCTTCTGCAATATTAATACCACTAAAATCATCCATTAACTTTAATAAATTTTCCTTAAGACTTAAGAAAAGTTTATCATTTATATCGCTCTGAGATTCCTTTAATAATCCTAAATCCTTCTTTATTGACACAAGAATCGAAATTATATCTTGCTTAATATTTTCACCCTCAAAGATTCTACTCTTATTATAATTTAATAAGGTTTCTTCCAAAACTTCTTTAAAAGCATGATAAATCATTTCTTGATTAATATCATCCTCATCTACAATTAAAGCCCCTCTTAAAGACAAAAAATCACCAAGACTCAATTCATCCTTAATATTTAAATTACTATGCAATAGACTATCCCTAATACGAGTAATAGCTTCAATATAGTGGGGATTTAAATTAAAATTAACACTTGGAATCATTTCCTTATACCCTACGTTCAAGAAAACATTTCCCCTTTTAACATAATTTGCAATCAAATTTCTTATCTCAAGCTCATAAGCATATAAAACTTCGGGCAATTTAAATTTAAATTCTAAAAATCTACCATTATAAGACTTTAAGTTAACACTAAACATATAATTTGAAATAACTTTTTCTAAGTGAAAAAATCCAGTCATACTTTTCATTCAAAATACCTTTACAAAAAATCATGTAAAATAAAATTATTACCAGCTCCCATTGTAACAAATAAATCATTTCCTTTTAATAAAGCCTTTATAAAATCAATAGAATCAACTACTTCCTTAAAAAAATAAACATTCTGATTTAAATCCTTAAGCGCTAAAAACAGTTCTCTAGAAAGTATATTAGAATCAAAATTTTCTCTAACTGAAAGATATATATCATGTAAAATCAACACATCAACATTGCTCAAAGCTTTAACAAAATCCCCAAAAAGAACTTTTGTCCTCGTAAATGTATGCGGCATAAAATCTAAAATAATACGCCTACCCTTATAAAAACTCTTTAATCCCAAGAGGGTACTTTCAATTTCCTTAGGATGATGGGCATAATCATCAAAATATATAACCCCATCTTTTTCCATGATAAATTCCATCCTTCTTTTTATGCCCATATACTCTCTAGCTACCCTTTTTATTCTCTCATCAAAATTCCAAACTAATTTTTTATATTTCTCTAAAAATAGCTTTAAAGCCAAAATTGATAATGCAAAATTTAAAACATTATGCAGCAAAGGGCTCCTTAATCTAATATCAATACTGCCCAAAAAATCAAACTTTAAAAACTCTTCTACTATCTCAAAATGTTCAATTTTAAAATCAGCCAGAGAATTAAATCCAACACTAAATACTTTAATATCTTTTCTTAAAATTTTATTTTTAATTTTAAGAAAATTAACTTCATCAGCATTGATTATTAATATCCCATTTCTTTTTAAATTATTAATATACTTCAAGAAAACATTCTCAACCTCTTCATAATTTTTAAAAAAATCAACATGCTCATAATCAATATTAGTTAAAACAATCATATCAGGCATAAAATGCAAAAAATGATTCCTATACTCACAAGTCTCTGCAATAAATACATCACCTTGACCTACAAGGCTAGATTTATCGCCAAAATCCTTAACACCAGCACCTAATATTACATTAGGCTGCAATCCTAACTTACTAAACAAAATCCCCAAAAACGCTGTTGTGGTAGTTTTCCCATGGGAACCTGCAACTCCAATACTATAATACTTTTTAGAAATCTCTCCAAGAATCTCAGGATAAGACAAAATAGGAATACCAAGTTCACGAGCTTCCAACAAAACAGATAAATTATTCTTATCATAAGCTGGTGAATATATTAAAATATCATAAGATCTACTATGAGACTTTAATGAAAATTCATAAATATTTTCATAATAAGTTATATTATTGCTATCTAACATAGATTCCGTATGAAATTTTAAAGGAACATCGACCCCCGATACAAAATAACCCTTAGAATTAAAAAAACAAGCAAGTGAACAAAGTCCAGAACCCTTAATGCCTACTAAAAAGATATTGCTTAAACTATCCAAATCAATATTCATCTTTCCTTTCCAGCTCAGCCTTTTGATCATAAAATTTATGTATGATAATATCAATAACAGATATATTGATGACTGTATATTTTAATACGTTGTCGATAATATAATTTCTAAGCATTTCCGCGTCATCAAGCAAATTATTCTCAAGTGGGATATCTAAAAAGAGCTTAAAAGAATAACTATCCTGATTTTTTTTAATCTTCAAATTATAGACTATATAATTTGCATTATATTCAGAAACACAATGTTCAATAATTTGTCTTACAGCATTCTTGGATATAGACAAAATACCTCCCTCTTCATGAAAATGGGGTTTTACAATAGAACGAATATAGTTTCTTTTTTTTGATAAAAATCCTTTACTTTTAAAAAAAACTCGTATTGAATCTAACAATAAATTAGGCTTAATAGCTGTTATCTCAAAGGCTGCTGCTGGAACAACATGTTCTCCCATTTGTCTTGAAATTTTTGCTTTTTCTATTTCCCTTTTGGTAGAAATATCTGTTATATAAATAATTTTAGAAGCACATGGCAAAAAAAGCCTAGACGTTATTTTATCTATCATGCGAATACTTGTTCCCAAAATTAAAATTTTATTGAAATTTTCTCTGCTCAGAGCTTCAACAATTTCATTTCTATGAGCATCATCTTCAAAAATAGAACGCCTTATTGCATCAAACATATTATTCTCAAATTTAGCAGAACTCCCCGCAATAATTTTCATATTTCTTATTAAAACACCATCATCAATGATCAAAGGAATAGAATATTTATCTGCTATTAAATGAGATCTAAAACTTTTTCCAGTGCCAGCAACACCCACTAAAGCATAAACCTTAATCTTTATAAGCTTATGCTTAATAGCAACTGAAATACTCTTAACTGTACCTAAGACATTTTTAAATGTGCACTTATTAAATAAATTCTTTAAAGTCATATACACCAAAAATATTATTTATCTGTTTTAAAAAATCTGAACCAGGTTCAACAAAAAATTCATTTCTTAAAAATAACGACTGGTTAAATTTTATCAAAAAAGAATGCAAAAAGTAATTGGTTTTTCTAAATTTAGAATCATATTTCCTATCATTAATCAAAGCATGTTTATTAAAAGCACACTGAGCTCTTATCTGATGTGTAAAGCCTGTCTTAATAGACACCTCTGCAAGTGTTGAAGATTTAGAAACTAAAATTGGTTTAACATCAGTTATAGCATTATATTTATCTACATCGTTAATAATAAAAGTTTTTTTTCCAATTTTATCACGATATAAAAAGTTCTTATAAGTTAAAGGTTTTTTAATCACACCATCAAGTAAAGCTAAATATTTTTTAGTAACAATACCAATGCTAAATGCTTTACTTAAAATCCTCGCAGAATTTACATTTTTTGCAAAGATAACAAGTCCTGAAGTATTTCTATCTAACCTATGAACAGCTGAGGGTTTAAAACTAAGAGAACCAAGATGTTCATCTAAAAGATAAGCATTAATCAAAGTATCAAGGGAATATTGATCACCATAAACCAAAATTCCCTTGCGCTTATTAATTACAAGCAAATCTGAATCCTCATATACTATCCTTCTCTCCACATCTCTTAATATAGCCGACTCATTTTTAACGGTTACCTTGTTTAAACTTAAACCTTGCAACAAAGGTTTATACAAATAAATTTTATCATCCTGAAAAATTCTATGAGAAAAAGAAACTTTCAAATTATTTAAAAGGATATCTCCATTCCTAATATGTCTGATTATTTTAGATTTAGGAAATTTTAAAAACTTTATCAACACTGAATCAAGTCTTTTACCATCGTCATTTTGCAAAACATTAATAACAATATATTTACCATCATCACTAGCATTCAAAAATAACATACGACTAAATTTTACTACATTTTCTACAAACAAAATTAACTATTAAAAATGAACATACAGCAACAAAAAGTGAAGGAACAACAGGATGAAAATAATAATTACCCAATGCACCATAAGAAATCATGATCAAATAACTTAAAAGTCCCAAAACCTGAGAAACAAAAGCTGAGATCTTGCTGACAAAAGAAAAATAAAGTCCAAAAACAATAATAGAAAAAAATGAGACTTCCAAAGCCCCAATTGCAAAAATATTTAAGAAAAGCAAAAAGTCAGGTGGTTTTAAAGATAAAAAAACTATCAGCAACATAAAAAAAACATTGGAAATAATAGTAATTTTATTAATTCCAATCTTAACACCAATATTCTTATTTAATAACAATATTGCCTTTACCCAAATGGAAGACAATAAAAGAAAACTTGAATCTATTGTAGACATTATCGCTGACAAAAGTCCTACAAAAAATAATATAAATATATTAGGACTTAATACCTTTAATGCTACATTTAAAATAACTTTATCATTTGGTTCAAATTCAGGAAAAATAACAAGAGATAAAAACCCTATAAAATGCATAATAACAACTAAAAATCCTATTACAAAAGTAACAACGGGAAGAGACAATCTAATAGCTTTTATATCTTTAAATGCTATAAAATTATTAACAAATTGTGGAAGTCCCAATATTCCAATTCCTATTAATATCCAAAAAGAAATTATATATTCAATTTTCAAATCCAAGTTTGATGGCAAAAATAAATCATCTTTAAGATTCAGCTGAGCCATTTTAAAAAGATTACTAATTCCATCTCCCAAATCAACTAATCTTAAAAATAACAATATAGATGATATGAGCATCAAAATTCCTTGTACTAAATCCATATATGCTATCATCTTAAATCCCCCCAAACACACATATAAAAAAATAAATAAAGAGAAAAAAATAAGAGCATCTGTATAATCAATTTGAAAAAAAACCTCTAAAAGCTTAGCACCCCCCATAAGTTGAGCTGAAATTAAAAATAAAGAGAAAAAAATTAATATAACACTACTAACTAAAACTAAAGAACGACTCAGATATCTATATCCAATATAATCAATAACATTGATTGCATTGATTTTTTTAGCTTCTAAGTTCAATTTTTCACCAATAATGACAAATGAAATTAAACTTGTAGGAATTTGAATAACTGCCAAAAATATAAAAGATAATCCATATCTATAAACAGCCGAAGGACCTGAAATAAAACTACTAGCACTAACATAGCTAGAAGCAACAACCAATGCCATCACCAAAAAATTCAAACCATTATTTGCAAGAAAATAATTACGTAAAAATAATGTACCTTCTTTTTTCCTTCTAGAAAAGACTCCAAAAGCACAATACAAAATCAAAAAGACAAAAAATAAAAAAAATCCTTTAGTCACTCTTAAAAAAGATTACAAAAATAAAAACCAATAAAAAACTAAAAATAGGAAAAAAAATACACGCTGAAAAAAACCAAAGAGGAATATTAAATATGAAAATAGAAAAATAAGATAAATAAACTGAAAAAAGCCACCAAATAAAAAGAAATAAATACATTATACTTGCAAAAAAAATCTTATTTCTCAATTAAAAATCCTTTTAAAATATTTTATACAATATTATATAATTGTATAAAATAAATATGAAAAAACACAAAAATATATTGATCGGGGTATGCGGAGGAATTGCAGCCTATAAGTCAGCCTATATCATCTCAAGTTTAATAAAGATGGGATACAATATAAAAGTTATAATGACAGAAAATGCAACTAAATTTATTACTCCCTTAACCTTAGAGATTATCTCTAAGAACAAAGTGATCACAAACATGTGGGATACAACCCATGAAGAAGTAAAACACATAAATTTAGCAAGATGGGCAAATTTAATATTAATTATTCCAGCAACATACAATATCATTTCTAAAATTGCATCAGGCATTGCTGATGATACTCTAACTACAGTTATATCTGCAAGTACCGTTCCAACTTATTTTGCAATAGCAATGAACAATATAATGTACCAAAACCCTATCCTAAAAGAAAATATCAGAAAATTAAAAAAATATAATTATAAATTCATTGAACCTGATGAAGGATTTTTAGCATGTTCTTTACATGCTATTGGACGTCTTAAAAATGAAAACAATATTTTAAACATAATATTAAAATCATTAGAGCCAAAATTACCTTTAAAAAATAAAAAAATACTAATAACCGCTTCCCGTACTGAAGAAGCATTAGATCCAGTTCGTTACTTCTCCAATAAATCAACAGGACAAATGGGTTTCAATTTAGGCATTGAAGCACAAAACCTTGGAGCAGACGTAACAATAATTACAGGCCCCAGCAATGAAAAAATACCTTATGGAATAAACGTTATTAAAATAAAAACAGCATTAGAGATGTATAAAGAAACAATAAACATATACGAAAAATTCGATATAATAATTGGCACTGCCGCTGTTGCAGACTTTAGGCCCGCCAAAACTTACAAGACTAAAATCAACAAAAATAATATACAAAACCTCCTTATTAAATTCATCAAAAATCCAGACATAATGAAACATATAGGCCAAAATAAAAATAAAAACCAAGTCGTTATTGGATTTTGTGCTCAAAAAAATGCGATCCTAATAGAACAAGCTAAAAAAAAATTGGAGACAAAAAATCTAGACTACATTATTGCAAATGACCTAAAATACTTTGGCTCAAACTTAAACAAAATTTATATAATAAACAAAAATAGTGTTAAAGAACTTCCTGAAATGTCTAAAAAAGAAACAGCAACTGAAATTTTAAAAATTTTATATCAATAATTTGTTAAAAGTTTCTTTAAATAACCTGAATGAGTTGTCCTCTTTATCTCTTTAAGTCTATCTGAGAGTAATGAGGATTTATTATAAACAGCCCCCTTAATTGCAAGATTCATCAAAGCAATATTTGTACTCTCAATGAGCTTAGAATAAAAATTATCAAAATTACCCTTCCTAACTGCAAGCAACATAGCAATATTTGTAAGCAACTTTGAAGGCTTATTAATATTTTCCTTTTCTAAAAGATTTAAAGCAATTAAATGTGCCGAATTTAAATCTTTATCTAAAATATAACTAAACATAATAAGTTTAAAGTTATGCTCAACACTAGAATCAAGCATGATAGTTTGTAAATCTTCATAATCAATCCCCATATCTACTAAAGCTTTACCGGATGCTTCTCTGACTTTTAAAGAAGGGTCACTTTTTGTCTTATAAATTAATACCTCTTTTGAAGCAGTATCACCATGACCTTTAATAGCTTCAACAGCACTCTTCCTAATGTTAGGATCAGAATCTCTTAAAAAATCATATAGAATCTCTTTTGATTTCAAAGAAACATCCCTTGAGAGTGCCTCCACAATGGCAATCTTAATATTATGATTGTTATTATTAGTTTGAAGATATAAATCGGCACTCGCTGCTATTTTTGAAGGCATAAGATATGATAATGCCTTAATTGCCGAAGCCTTAATTGCTGGATTTTCATAACTATCAACAGAAATTTCATAAAGTCTATCCGCATAATCAAAAGCATTAGATTTTCCAATAGCAATTAATATTGCCGATTTAACTCCATCATTACTAGAATATTTATCATAAACATCCATCATATTTTTTGAATATTCAGGAGAAGAAAGCTCACCAAGATAATAAGCAGCAGTAGCTACAATATTCCCTTCTTTATTCTCAATAATATCAATAAGAGTTTTTTTTAAGGCATCCTTATTACCAAATTCCTTAAGATATAAAATTGCCAAATTAATCAAACTATGAGGATATCGATTGATCTCATAATTATCAAGAATATAATTAGCACTATCAACACTACCCGAATATTTAAGTGATAAAAACAAATCAATAATTGCTAATTTAAGATCAACATTAAAAGTTTTCTGCAATCTCTTTTCAAGCAAAGCATTATACTCACTATCACCTGATTTCTTAAGACTATTAATAATTTCAATAACTTGAGTATCAATCCCATAAGAGATAATATCTTTTACCCGCTTCACATCCAAGTTAATATTATTAAGATCAGGATTTTTAATAGTATCCCTATCAAGATAACTTTCCTTTATACCTTCACTACTCCTAGGTTCCTGAGATGCCAAAGATTTAATTGGTGATATTTGTTCTCTAACAGCAAAAACATCAAGGACAATACAAACTAAAAGAATAATCTCTAAAGTTTTCACGCAACTTCCTTACTAATAAATTTAAAAAACTTACTAACACCAAGTAAATAATAACATAGTATTAAAATAATAATACTAAGTGCACCCGCAACACTTAATAAGTAAAAATTATAAAAACTAAATCCTACATCCCACTTAAAATTCTTAAAAAGAGTATAAAACAAATATAAAGGAATAATAGAAATAAATGCCTTTATAAGAGCTATTGAAGAGCTAATAAATTCAAGTTTTATCCCACTCTTAAGTCCAAAGAAATAAAAAATAATAACACATAAAATGAAAGAAATTGATTGCGCAAGAGGCAAAATATCTACTACTTTATAAAAGTAAACACCAAAAACTGAGATCGCAATATCAATGACAGCAAAAAAAAGATTAAAATAAAGTGGAATTCTTGAATCACGTACAGAAAAATAATATTTCTGAAACAATCCAAAAACTGAAGAGAATGGCAATCCAATTAAAAAATATTGAAGTACCTTAACTGTTCTTTGAGTGTCATATACAGAAAATTTACCCCCTGTAAGCAACAAATTTAAAATAGGATCAGCCCAAATATACATTAAAAACGATATTGGAACTAAAAGAAAAATCAGAATATCAATTCCCCGATTTAAAATCAAATTTAACTCTTTAGTATTACCTAAAGAAGCATATTCAACCATCTTAGGAAAAATAACTGTAGAAATAGAGACATAAAAAAGTCCAACAGGAAGCTGATAATAAACAATTGCATTACTTAAAACAGAAACGCTTCCAATATCCAAAGTTGATGCTAAACCAAATGAAACCTGCTGAGTAACAATTGCCAAAAAAGCTGATAAAATTATATGTGCCCATCTATTTAAAAACCTCAAAAATGAAGGATCATTAAAATTCAATGTTGGCTTATATGTAATACCAATATAGATACAATTTATCATCTGAACTAAAAACTGCAAAATCCCACCAACAATAACCCCAATAACAGCACTATATATGCCATATTGCCTGTAAAACAAAGATATACTTAATATAATGCTAAAAGAGAGCATAACAGACGAAAAAGATGGAATAAAAAAAAACTTATAAGAATTTAAAACTGCTGCAAATACTGATGCCAAACTTATAAGTAACACATAAAGTATTAAGTAATTAAATATATAACTGGCTAATTCCAAATTACTATCTCTATAAGAAGATACAAAATAAATAATTTGTCGAGAAAAAAAAATCATAATACAGACAATAAAACTAATACTTATAATATTAAACGTGATAACTCGTCTGAAAAAATCAATAGCATGATTATTAGATTTATTTCTCTCATGAGCAAATTCAGGCATAAAAGCTGAAGTCATTGCACCTTCTGAAATAAGTTTTCTTAAATTATTCGGAATATTAAAAACATAATTAAAAATATCTGCTTCAAGATTTGCACCAAAATAATATGAAAATACTTTTATCTTAACAAAACCCATTATACGTGAAAAAAAAATTGAAATCATAACAATCACTGTTGAAAGAATATCTCTATTCATAAAAATTACCTTCATCATATTTGCGCAAATAAAGCTTCCTAAATTTTATAAAATCATCATTCATAATTGCATCTCGAGACTTTTGAATAAGTCTAAACATATAATGAATATTATGCTCACTGGCCAACATAACTCCAAGAGTCTCTCCTGATTTAATTAAATGTCTTAAATACCCCCTTGTATACCTTGTACATAAGGTACAAGAACAATTTCTCTCAACAGGACAAGTATCAACATTAAATTCAGCTCTCTTAATACGCAATACTCCATTATCGGTCAATAACGAACCATGCCTAGCAATTCTCATAGGATTAACACAATCAAAAATATCAATACCATAATATATTGCATCCAATATATAGTGAGGTGTACCAATTCCCATTACATATTTTGGTTTAGACTTAGGTATTAACGAAGAATTATATTCAAGAATTTCTAAGTATTTATCTTTTGGTTCTCCAACAGAAATTCCGCCAATTGCAATACCAGGACTATTGAATTCTAAAATCGCTTCAGTACTTCTTTTTCTCAAATCCTTAAAAAAATTCCCTTGCGTTATTAAAAATAAAAGACCATCATATCCTTCTTTCCTATTTTCATAAGCACGTAATGTCCTACGAGCCCAAGAAGTCGTAATATTTGTATACAAACTTGCTTCACTGTAATCAATCCCATAAGAACTACATATATCAAGAGCCATAATAATATCACTCTCAAAAATTTCTTGCAGCTTGAATACACTCTCAGGTGTAAAATAGTGTCTAGAACCATCAATATGCGATTTAAAATCTACTCCCTCAGTTTCAATCTTTCTAAAATTAGATAAAGAAAATACTTGAAATCCCCCAGAATCTGTCAAAAAATTTTTATTCCAAGTTGTAAAATTATGCAAACCTCCATACTTTTTTATAACATCAATACCAGGTCTTAAATAAAGATGGTAAGTATTCGCAAGCATTAAATTACATCCCAACTTCTCAAGTACATCATGATTTAAAGCCTTCATTGCACCCAAAGTACCAACTGGCATAAAACACGGGGTTTCCACCTTCCCATGAGGAAGTTCAAGAATACCAAGTCTTGCATTCGAATCTTTATCATCTTTAATAATACTAAACATAAAACTTTTAATAACCTATTACTTACATACAAAATTATAAACAATAAAATTAATAATAATAAAAAAAATCGTGGGCAATGCACTTGCAACTGCTATAGGCAAATAGTCAAGATCTGCTAAAAAACTAAAAACCATAATCGACATAACATATACAACGGCAAATGCAATGCTATTTAACAAACTCCATATAAAAATATTTTTTTTCAAAGCAAGACTTACAAAACCCACAGTAAAACTAAGAAGTATCAATCTAAATGAAAAAAATATTCTGCTTAAAAAATCAAATAAAGCTTCAGAATAATCCAAATTTTCTCTCTTAAGAGCACCAATCCAACTAATAAGCCTTGAAAAATTCAAAGTTTTCGATGAAAGCATAACTATTTTAATATATTCAGGCTCTAAATTAACAATCCCTCTACCATCAAGAACTTCATGAAATGTCTCTAATACATCTCGTTCTACTCTAGAAAATTCTCTTACACCATAAAGACGCCAACCAGAGTCAATCCATTCAGCCTTACTTATATCATACCTCTTTTTAAAATTATCATTCTGATCTTTTAAAATAATCATCAAATTAGCAATGATATCATTCTCAATATCATAATGCTTAATATTGTAAATTTCTCTTGCAAAATCTCTAATGATTACATTTCTATCACCTACACCTTGCTGCTTGCCAATACTATTTTTAAGAAAAGCATCCCTTTTAGCAACAGTATCGATAACCAAATAATTATCAAAAAAAAAGAGCATTACAGAAATAACAATACTAAGCATAATTATTGACCTTAATATTCTAGCAATAGAAATACCACAACTAAAAAGTCCTATTATTTCATTCCTCATAGAAAGATTGCCAATAAGATTAGAAACAGCAAAAAGAAAAGACAAAGCCAAACCATCTGAAAAACACTTTGGCAAATAAAGATAATAGATATAAACAATATCATTAATACTAAGATTATGATCAAGATAATTAAAAAGATTTGTAAATAAATCGAAAAGCACAATTAAAATCACAAAAAGAAAATTCATAAATAGAAAAGTCAACGATATATTATTTACAAAAAGTTTATCTACTTTCACTTTTTCAACACTCTCACAAAAAGTATTAAACCTGCAAAAATTAACATCATGTTTGGTAAAATAGTAATAAGAAAAGGATTTGGAGAATATTGCACAGTATAAACTTTTCCACCAATGAACATGACCCAATAGAAAACACAAATAAGAATTGAAAGTACAAGCTCCAAAACAATAGAATATTTTTTATTTGAATACATACCCATACCAAAAGCTAAGAAGATAAAAAATAGAACAGATAATGGCAAACTAATTTTTTGATAAAATTCCAAACAAAAAAGAGCATAACTTCTCTTAACAATCAGATCTTCATAAGGAGCATAATTTAAACTTAAGTTATACATATAATTTATGTTTTCAAGAACATATTCTTCATCTAAAATATTATTCTCAGAATATAAGTAATTCAAATAAGCATTTGAAAAATTCAAATACAAAAGATCTTCTTCTAAATTATTTTTCATATTTAACTCTTTAACTAACTTACTTTGCTTCACAACAAGTTTCATAACATCTCTAATACTCATTTGAGATGGTGCTACATAACTTAACAACCAACTATCACTGAACGTAACTTGATCAATTGAATATTTCATCCGATCAGCATAAAAATAGTCATAAAACCCACTCTCGTCCTCTGTTAAGGCAATAGATAAAACATCATTTAAAATAAAATATACCTGATGGTTTTCTTTTTGAATGTTAAGTTCCCTTGCCATCAATATCCTGTCATGACCTTTAAGTTTAGTATTATCGAAAAAAGTAACATTTCTATACCCCCGCTCAGATTTTTCTCCTGATACAAATATTAAATCTCCATACTGTTTGCTTGAATAAGGTTTCAATATCAAATGAGGTATTTCTTCCTTAATTTCATTAAAAATTTTTAACCTACCAATAGAACCAAGGGGCAACAAAAAATCATTTGCAATAAAAGAAATTAATGCAATAATTACTCCCAATTTAAAAAATGGAACTAACAAATCAAAAATAGAAATTCCAATTGATCTAAAAGCCAATATTTCATTATTAAGTTTGAATCTATAAATGGTAAGTATTACTGATAGCAAAGCCGCAAATGGGGGCGAAAGAGCAATTATCATAGGAAGTGAATATACAACAAAAATAAAAGCCTTTAAAAACGGAACATAGTTTTGAAGGAGTATTCTCATAAAAAAAAGTATTTGGTTTATGAAAAATACAAAGAAAAAAAATAAAAAAGTAATTAAAAAATACTTAACAAATTCAATAATTATGTAAGATTCATAATTGTCTTTTAATACTCTCATTTACAAAAACCAAACCATTATTTAAAGTCCCAAGCACAATATAATCATCAAAATTTAAAACTTTTACTAAATTCAAACTAATAAGTCCATCACCAGGGCCTAAATAATCCCAATTATCACTCACTGTATCGTAAATTAATAAACCATGTTCAAAAGTTGCAAATAATAATTTATCATCTCTAATCTCCATATCAAGAAAATATCCAATACTAGAATCATTATTAACATTATATTTTACATATGTAAGACTATCTAAATTGAACCTAAAAAGACCTCCTCCATAAGTTCCAACGTAATAATCACCTTCATGCTTCTTTATAAAATTAATATTTTTTTCACTATCTACCTTTCCCCAATTTAAATGTTTAACGTTACTTAAATTGGATAAGTCAATAGTATAAACAGACTTATCCATTGTTCCTACCAATAATAAATCTTTATCCTCATCTAAATACAATGATGAGATCCTATTAGAACCAAGCTTGATATAAGTCCACTCACCTAAATCGGAGTAAAACCATAACCCAGAATTTAGAGTACCAACAAAAACTCCATCTTTAGCGCCCAGCAAAACTTGTATACTATTTAAGTTAACATTTAAAGGTATTTTCACTTGCTTAATAGGAGTTTCTAAATCATCAATATAATAAAGAGCATTATTCCCACCAACGTATACAACTCCTTTATGTTCTGCAAATCCTTTAAGTCCATTTAAAACAATACTCTTTTTATCTTTAATATAAACCTGATATTCATTATTTCTAATATCATATCTTAAAAGACCACCAAATATGTTTGAAACAAAAACATTACTTCCTACAATAAACATGTCAAAAATACTATTATCTAAAAACCCTAAAGATTCTAAATTTAAATAATTTATTCTAAATTTATTATTCAGAAAATTATAAATTCCTTGATCATAGCCTGACTTAATAGAAATTTTATCAATATCTCTTAATGCAGAGATTGCACCCATTCTATCCTTAACAAAATACTTAAGTTCAGCAACTCTAAGACTAGCATGAGAATATTGATAATCTTTTAAAAAATTATCAAAATGATATTCTGAAAGATCATAAACTCCCATATCATAATTTAAATAACCAAAAAATAAATTGGATTTAGCAATTAATTCTTTACCATAATTTTTTTCATCAGTTACTATTTTATTCAAATAGTAAATTGCCATGCCAAAATTCTTTTGTGCATAACTCTCTCTAGCACTTTTAAAATAAAAATTATCTTCTTTTAAAAAAGCATCACTTAAAAAAAAAGGTTCATCATCTTTAAGACCAAACAAATGACCTCTTGTACCAAGACCTGACTCATCAATATCCAATGCATCAACATTTGGCTCTTGAATATTATCTGCAACATAAAAAGATAAATTAGCATCTTCACTAGTAAGACATGACAAAAATAAGCTCAAAAAGATAAGCTTATTTTTTAAAATACTATTTATATGATCTATAAAGCACATAACTATTTACTAATCTCTAACTAACTCAAGCTCAATCTTACCAAACTTATCGATATCAGATATTCTCACCTTAACCATTTGCCCTTCCTCTAATCTTACAGGCCGCATAGCAAATGTATTTCTACTATCTTTACCATACCTAGAATATCTACTACTACCATATCTAGAATGTCTAATATCACCATATCTATCGTCCCTTGATCTTGCTCGGTTACTTAAAAATCCTTCCTTGGTAGGAGTAAGTTCAATGAAAGCTCCAAAACTATTAACCTTTTTAACAATCCCTTCATAAACCTCACCAATTTTAGGTTCTCTGACAATACTCTCTATCCTTGCTTTAGCTTTTTGCATCTTTAAGTCATCAGTTCCAAAAAGAGTAATCCTACCATCTTGCTCAATTTGCACCCTAACCTCAAACTCATCTGTAATTGCTTTAACTGTCTTACCAGTAGATCCAATAACAAGAGAAATTTTATCAATATCAATTTGAAGCTGCACAATCTTAGGCGCATTAACAGATATATCATCTCTTGATCTTGAAATTACAGAATCCATAATAGATAAAATATGCATTCTTCCAATTCGTGCCTGCTCAAGAGCATCCTTCATCAATTGCTTTGTAACATTTGAAATCTTAATGTCCATCTGAAAGCCAGTAATTCCATTCTTAGTTCCTGCCACCTTAAAGTCCATATCACCCAAATGATCTTCTTCTCCAAGAATATCACTCAAAATAACATACTTATCACCCTCACTAACAAGTCCCATAGCTATCCCTGCAACTTGCTCTTTAACAGGAACTCCCGCAGCCATTAAAGACATACTTCCAGAACATACTGTAGCCATTGATGATGATCCATTTGATTCTAATACCTCAGATACTACTCTAATAGTATAAGGAAAATCATCCTTTTTAGGTAACATTGCCTCTAAAGACCTTTGAGCTAAATGTCCATGCCCAATCTCACGCCTACCAGTCATAAGCCTGCCAGTCTCACCAACAGAAAATGGAGGAAAATTATAATGAAGCATAAAATTAAGACGCTTATCACCATCAATATCATCCATTATTTGCTCATCAATACTTGTACCTAAAGTCGTTACTGCCAAGGCCTGGGTCTCACCTCTTGTAAAAAGAGCAGAACCATGGGTTCTCTTTAAAAGATCAACCTCAACAATAATATCTCTTATTTGTGTAGGAGTACGTCCATCAGTTCTAAGATTATCTTCTAGAATTGACCTTCTAACAATTTCTTGTTCAAAATCATCACAAGCTTTATAAAAAAGACTCTCATTCTCTTCAGTTATCTGACCTATAGAAGAAAAATGTTCATAGGCTTTCTCCTTAACTAATTTTATAGCCTTATCTCTATTAAGCTTGCCTCTCACAAAACAAGCAACTTGAAGTTCAGAATAAATTAAATCTTTAAGCTCACCTTTAAATTCAAATGCCCTCTCTTCATAAGCAAGTGGCAACTTTTCTCTCTCACCTACTATTAACACAAGTTCTTTTTGAAGATTACAAATTTGTTTAATGTACTCATAAGCTTCATCTATTGCAGAAAGCAAAATTTCCTCGCTAACCTCATTAGCACCACCTTCAACCATTGTAATACCATCCAAACTCCCCGCAACAACAATGTCTAAAATAGAATCTTGTACCTCATCAAAAGAAGGATTTATTATAAACTCATTATTTAAGTAAGCTATCCGAACAGCTGCAATTGGACCATTAAATGGAATATTTGACAAAAAAACTGCCGCAAAAGCAGCATTCATCCCAACAATATCAGGAGGATTCATCTGATCTGTAGACAAAGTCGTTGGAATAACCTGAATTTCTCTACCAAACCTCTTATCAAAAAGCGGCCTCATAGGTCTATCTATTAATCTTGAAACAAGTACTTCCTTATCTTTTGGCTTACCTTCTCTTTTAATAAATCCTCCAGGAATCTTACCAGCAGCATAATATTTTTCATTATATTCAACAGATAAAGGAACAAAATCCAAATTTTCACGGGCTGAATCTGAACAACAGACCGTAGCAAGAACAGTAGAACCACCATAAGTAGCAAGAACTGCACCATTTGCTTGCTTAGCTAATAATCCTGTTTCCAAAATTAAGTCTTCTCTTCCTACTTTTAACTTCAAAATTTTTCTCAAAATTAACCCCTTATTACTTTCTAAGTCCAAGTTTAGCTATTAAGGTTCTGTAAGCTTCCAAATTCTTTTTCTGATAATATCTTAATAAATTCCTTCTATGCCCAACTAACTTTAATAAACCTCTCTTAGAGCTATGATCTTTTTTATTGATCTTCAAATGCTCTGTCAAATATCTTATTCTATCCGTAATTAACGCTATTTGCACTTCAACTGAGCCTGTATCACTTGCATTCTTACCAAACTCTGCAATTATTTTTTGCTTTTGTTCTTTACTAATCATAAAAATGACTCCTATACCATCATAGCAAAGGCTAAAATAGACCCACCCTTGCTATAATTAAAATCTTCAAAGTAAATTATAATATTTTTTTATTCAAATAACAAAAATAAAACCAAGACTTTTTAGCAAGTTATACAAAATACCAATCAATTCAATTAAGCTGATTATCAAACATGATCGTAGAATACCCTTAGCTATCTCTTAAAAATTTTTATTTTGCCTAATATTAAAACATGTATATTACTAATTATGTTCCAGAAATCCATTATCAAAAAATGATCACATATTTATATTTATTCAAACCAATTCCACGAATTAGTGCTAATATCTCTTCCGTTTCAGATTGCAAAACCTTAAACTCACCAACATTAATAACAACACTAATATAAATACCATTTTGAATAAACTTAATCATACTATTAGCAACATAAATTTTTTCAAAAAGCCCTAAAGACTCTAAACTCATCAAAGAACTACTAGTAGTAATATCTTCAGAAAAACAAGCACTGTCTAATCTAAAATCTCCAATCTTAATTCTCTCAAGACTCTTAACGTAAGCAAATGACCCTAAAGACAATGCCAAATCCCTTGCTATACTTCTAACATAAGTACCCTTAGAACATTTTATTTGTAGCTTCAAAATACGAGAATCAACATTATAACTTAAGACTCGAATGTCATATATATTGACTTTTCTAGACTGAAGACTAAAAGAATCCCCATTAAGAGCTAACTTATAGGCTCTTTTACCTTTAACATGTATTGAAGAAAACTTAGGTGGAATTTGATAAATCTCACCTATAAAAGATCTAATACCACAATTTAATTCCTTAAGACTTGGAATACAATCCGTAGTATTTACTACTCTACCGTTAGGATCAAGAGTATCAGTTTCAATTCCAAACTCAAACTCTGATATATACTCTTTATCTAAAGATGTAATATAACCTGAAAGCTTAGTGTACTTGCCAACTAAAACAACCAAAAGACCACTTGCAAATTTATCAAGAGTACCCGTGTGCCCAACTCTACTTGTAGAAAAGTACTTTTTTAAAGGAAAAAGGGCATCACAAGAAGTTATGCCAATTCTCTTATTTAATAAAATAATTCCATTCATTAAATTTTATTGCTCTTGACCAATATCCAAATTTTCAATTATTTTATTCACATAAAAAGCCTTAGAAATAGTATCATCTCTTAAAAAATTTAATTTCGGAGTATTTCTAACTCTAATACGTTTAACAATCTCGCTTTGAATAAAACCCTTAGCATTATTTAATGCCTTAACAGCATTGTCAAGAGATGCGCCTTCTTTGATAGACCCAATAAATACTTTGGCATTTATTAAATCATTTGAAATTTCAACTCTAACAACAGTCAAGAAC
Source organism: Borrelia coriaceae (assembly GCF_023035295.1). Taxonomy (NCBI): domain Bacteria; kingdom Pseudomonadati; phylum Spirochaetota; class Spirochaetia; order Spirochaetales; family Borreliaceae; genus Borrelia; species Borrelia coriaceae. The sequence goes on along the minus strand of NZ_CP075076.1, from coordinate 855,967 downwards.
TCATGCACTCTAGGATCTTTAACAACCCTAGTTACTATCAAATTACCAATCTCTTGAACTAATAAACTCTCAAGTTTTGATTTTCTTATCTCTTTTTCCATATAAAAAATAATAAAGCAAATGTTTAAGACTCGAATCGTCTCTTTACCTTCTTAATTTCAAATGCCTCAATAATATCTCCTTCCCTAACATCAAAATAATTATCAATAATAATCCCACATTCATATTGCGCATTAACTTCCTTAACATCCTCTTTAGCTCGTTTTAATGAAGAAATCTTACCAGAATGCACCTGAAATCCTTCTCGCATAATATTAGTTACTGCATCCCGTTTTATACAACCTTGAGACACATAACATCCAGCTACTATCCCAACCTTAGAAATATTAAAAACAGCACGAACTTCTGCAAATCCAATAAATTTCTGTTCAATATCTGGCTCTAACATACCCTCAAGAACTGATTTAATATCATTGATTGCATCATAAATTATATTATATTTTCTGATTTCAACTTTTTCTTGATCAGCTAATAATTGCGCTTTTGTTGTAGGTCTTACATGAAAACCAATAATAATGGCTTCACTAGCTGAGGCAAAACTAATATCCGTTTCTGTTATTGCCCCTACTGATGAATGAATAACTTTTACTCTAATCTCATTATTAGTTAACCTTTCAAGAGAATGTCTCAAAGCTTCAACAGAGCCCTGAACATCAGCTTTTAAAATTATCTTAAGTTCTCTTAAAGCCCCATCTTTAATTGAATCATAAAGATTTGACACAGTAACTTTTTTTACATTCTTAGCATCCTCATACCTCTTAAGATCTTGTCTTTTAGAACTAATTAACTTGGCTTCTTTTTCTGTTTTTGTAACCTGGAATGGATCACCGGCCTGAGGAATTGATGAAAAACCCAAAACACTAATAGCTTTTGCAGGACCAACACTATTAACAGATACTCCACGCTCATTAATTAACGCCCTTACCTTACCATGATAAACTCCCCCAACAAAAGAATCTCCTATAGAAAGAGTCCCATCCTCAACTATAACAGAACAAACTATCCCCCTACCTAAGTCAATTTTAGCATCAAGAACTCTACCAATAGCCCTTTTAGTTGGGTTTGCCTTTAATGACATTACTTCAGCTTGAAGAATAATCATATCAAGAAGTTCCGTAATACCAATATTTTTAAGAGCCGAAATTGCAACAAAAATAGTATTCCCACCCCAATCTTCAGGAACTAAATCATACTCTGAAAGCTGATGTTTAACTCTATCCTGATTTGAATCTGGCAAATCAATCTTATTAATTGCAACAATAATAGGTACATCTGCATCTTTTGCATGATTAATAGCCTCAACAGTCTGTGGCATTACCCCATCCACAGCAGAAACAACAAGCACTACAATGTCTGTAACTTGCGCTCCTCGACTCCGCATCATAGTAAAAGCTTCATGTCCTGGAGTATCTAAAAACGTTATCTCATGATCATTATAATTAATAGTATAAGCACCAATATGTTGTGTAATCCCTCCAAACTCTTTTTGATTTATATCAATATTTTGCAACACTGATAAAAGTTTAGTTTTTCCATGATCAACATGTCCCATTATTGTAATAATAGGAGGTTTTGCAACCCTCTTACTCTCATCATCTTCCTCTGACTCTATAACTGTTTCATCATAGATTGAAACAACATTGACTCTAGAACCATATTCTTCAACCAAAATCGTAGCAGTATCAGAATCAATTTTCTCATTAATAGTTGCCATTACACCCAAAGTCATTAATTTAGCAATTAAATCTGAGGATTTTAAATTCATTTTTCTTGCAAGTTCTGCAACAGTAATAGTTCCCATAATATCAATTGACTTAGGAATTGGATTTGCTAGATTTTCTTTCTTCTTTTTTTGAAGTTGGTCAAACACTTTCTGTTCTATTGTTTGGCTCTCAAGTTCCTCCTTCTTCCTCTTGTAACCTTTTTGATTCTCTTGTTGCTGCTTCTTCTTCTCACCAAGTTTCCTATTAAGACCCTTGCTATCAGAATCAGAAGGTGAGATTGCAACAGTAGAGATAACCTTAGTTCTTATTACTCGTCTAAATGTCTGAGAACCACTACTATTAGAATTATTTCTATTAAAATATCCCCTATTACCTTGTTGTTGAACACCAGTATTATCCTTCTCACCACTTAAAGAAGAAGGCCTTAACCCCCTATCTTTATTTCCATAAGAATATCCCCTATTATCTCTATTATAAGCATAATTCCTATTAAAATGCCCCCCCCTATTACTTTGTTGCTGGGAACCAGTATTATTCTTCTCACCGCTTAAAGAAAAAGGTCTAACGCTCCTATCTTTATTTCCATAAGAATATCCACCTCCCCTATTATCTCTATTATGAACATAATTCCTATTAAAATACCCTCTATTACCTTGTTGTTGACTAGTATTATCTCTCTCACTACTTAAAGAAGAAGGTCTAGCTCCCCTATCTTTATTTCCATAAGAATATCCCCTATTAACATCTTGATTAGCCAATGAATTTGGAGACTCAACAAAATTATCCTTAGATTTATTTAAATTTTTATCAGTATGAGCTACAACCTTTACTACTTTCTTTCGTAATTTAACAACTTTAATTTTTTTTTCATCTTCACTGCAATCATCATCAATATTTTCTGACAAATTATTACTCCTCTTCAAATTCAAAGCTAAGACCTATCTTACAACCTGGACAAAAAGCCATATTTTCATTAATGACAGCCCCACATTCAGGACAAAGCAATTCTTCCTCATCTTTAATCCCTTCAATAGAACCATCATCATTAGAAATTATTACCATCCCTTCCTTCAATATTTTATTTATTTCATCTTGCTTTTCATAACTTATTCCTAACTCAAAAAGTGTTTCCTCGCTAGCATCTAAAAAATTATCAATATCATCAAGACCTGATGCAACCAATTTATCAATGATATTATCATCAAGGATTTTAAGCTCACTAATTTTGTTTACTTCTTCAAATTCATCTTCCTGAACATTATCCTGAATAATTTTCTCAAACATTTCAAAAGTATCTTGTTTAAACTCTCCACTTGCTTTCATCTCTGCAAACTGACTACTGGTCTTAACATCAATTGCCCAATCAAGCAACCTATTCGCAAGTCTAACATTCTGACCCATTTTACCTATTGCAAGTGAAAGCTGTTCATCACTAACAACTACCAAAGCTTTATGCAAATCTTCATCAATAATATATACATTATCTATTTTAGCAGGAGTTAAGGCATCTTTAATAAATTCTTTAATATCCTTAGAATAAGGAATAATATCTATTTTCTCACCTTCAAGTTCCTTAATTATTGATTGAATCCTAACACCCTTTTGCCCAATACAAGGCCCTATAGGATCAATCTCTTCTTTCTCAGAATAAACAGCGACTTTAGTCCTATAACCCGGATCTCTTACTATTTTATGAATTTTAATAATTCCTTCCTCAATTTCAGGAATCTCAAGCGTAAGCAATTCTTCAATAAACTTAGGATGAGTTCTTGATAAGACCACCTCTATCCCATTCTTCCCCTTCTTTACATTGTAAACAAGAATTCTAACTTTATCATTAAGCCCATAAACTTCTCTTGGAGATTGATATTTTTTAGGAATAACACCATCTGTAGTCCCAAGATTGACATAAAGATCTCCATTCCTATTCTGTTGAACATAACCAATAACAATTTTATGCAATTTATGTTTAAATTCCAAATAAAGTTCATTATCCTCAATACCCTGCAAGTCGCTCTTGGTTCTCTGTTTAGCAACTTGAATCGAAAGTCTATCAAAAATTTTGGGATCAATCTCAATATACGCATACCCATCTTCCAAGAGCTCAAATTCTTTAGCATCTTCTTTTAATATCTCAAGTATATCATCTTGCACTTCCTCGACGATCCTTTTTTTAGAATAAACTATTAAATCCCCAGTATCCTCATCGAATTTAACTAAAGCATTCTCATTTGTTCCAAAATACTTCTTATAAGCTATCATCACTGATTCCCTAACCGTTTTACGAATAGCATCTATGCTCATTCCTCGCTCACCAGCAATATTGGCAATCATTTGACCAGTACCCTTTATCATATCCAAGACTCCTTCATGATAATTTAGCCTTCTTAACATCACTATAAAGAATTTTTACCTCTTTATTATTCGTTTTAAAAATAAAACTATCTGTCTCTGCTTTTAAGATAAGCCCTTCTTCAAAATCATTATCTAACATCAATTTAATTTTTTTACCTTCAAAAATTTTAAACTCTCTATCACTCTTAATTTTCCTATTGATCCCAGGAGTAGAAAGTTCTAAACTAAAATTATATTTAAGAACCGACTCCAAGCTCAATAAAATCATTCTGTGTAAATCACAAAGCGCATCCACTCCAAAACCATCATCTTTATAAACAACTACTTGAATCCGACCCTCATTTCTTTTCCTGAAGATATTAGTCTCTATAATTTTAATTCCCAATCGATCTGTTAAATTCTTTATTAAATTATAAACTTCGCTATTATCAATAATTTTAACCAATCATATTCCTAAAAAGAACAAGGCTCTTTTTAAAAGAACCTTTTAAATAAAAAACTCAATCCAAAATTAAGATAACATCAATCAAAATAAATGTCAAGGAAACAATAATCGACTAAGCTCTCGCAATTGATAGCTTTATCACACTCCAAGCTCCATGTCTTACAAGGATATCTTTACAAACAGTCATAGATGCTCCTGTTGTTACAATATCATCAATAAGCACAACCCTATTAAACTTAAAATTCCTATACTTCAACTTTAATTTGACCTTATTACGCAAATTACTATGCCTTAAATCCCCTCGCAATAATTTTTGACTTTTACCCAATCCCCGTCTAAAAATATTGACATAATTGATCCCATTATTACTTAATAAATCCCCAATATACTCCATGTGATCAAAACCATAAAAAACTTTTCTTTTAAAACTACAAGGAATACTAACAACCAAATCAAAATCAATGCTCATCAAAAATTGTAAAATCCCATTTGCAAAAAATTGACCAAGTAATCTTTGCCCCTCTCTCTTATAAGAAAGAACCAATTTCTTATATTCATTTTCATAGTCAAAAAAATACCAAATATCATCTCTAAATTTAACATCAAAATGAAAAAGCCCAATGCAATCCTTGCAAAGAGCATTCAAGTAAATATAATTCTTATTACAACAAGAACAAAAGGGAAGCAATATTCTTTTTAAAATACTCCAATTCCACATTTATATGCCTATGTATTAATTTTTACAATTATTTCACTTAGTAAATTCATTGCTTGAAAAGGGGTAATATTGTTGATATCTATTTTAGAAACAAAATCTTTAAGCTCTAAATAAGTATTAAGCTCTAATTCACAACTCCAACCTTCTTCCATTATATCTTCATCGCCATTAACAGGAGAAGCAACCGAAGTAAAAAATTCTGACGTATACAAGTGCTCTCGACTAGTTAAGCTTTTAAGAATAACATTTGCCCTTTTAATAACCTGTAAAGGTATTCCTGCTATACTTGCAACATAAATCCCATAAGAATTAAGAGAAGGTTTTTCCTCAACCTCTCTTAAAAAAAGAAGTTCATTACCTTGTTTTTCAATTTTCATTGAAAGATTAACAAAAGAATCATGACTAATAGCTGAAAGTTCATGAAAATGAGTTGCAAATAAACTTCTAGCTTTGATATATTCTAAAATATATTCAACAATTGAATATGCAATAGCAAGTCCATCATTAGTACTAGTACCTCTTCCAACTTCGTCCATAATTATTAAGCTATTCTGCGTTGCGTTCCTTAAAATATTAGCCGTCTCATTCATCTCTACTAAAAACGTAGACTCACCTTTGGAAATATTATCACTTGCCCCAATCCTACAAAAAATCTTATCTGTAATTCCTATTATGGCCTTATCGGCGGGAACAAAAGAACCAATATGTCCCATTAAAACAACTAAAGCGGTCTGACGCAAATAAGTTGATTTACCTGCCATATTAGGACCAGTAATCAAACAAAAATATTTCCCGCTATCAATTTTTACAGAATTTTTAGTAAAAGTTTCCCCACTTTTCATATAATGTTCAACAACAGGATGTCTGGCACACTCAAGAACAATTTCTTTATTATTAGTCAAAATAGGTCTTACATATTCATTTTTTTTGGCCACATATGCAAAATTAGAAATCACATCAACATATGCAAAAAACTTAGCAATTTTCTTAATCACGACACTGTGCTTAACAAGCTTTAAAGCTACTTCATTAAATATTTCTTGTTCAAGAGCTGATAAATTATCCTCAGAATCATTGATATCCCTTTCAAGTTCGATAAGTTTGTTAGTTTTATATCTTTTAACAGAATTTAAAGTCTGACTTTCTATAAAATGAGAAGGAATTTGTCCATAATAACTCTTTGTAACCTCAAAAAACAAACCTCTAACATTAATTCTCTTAATTTTAAGGCTATTAATTTTACTAAAATTTTTCTCAAAATCTAGATAATCATCAACATACTTACTAGCATTATTTTTAATCTCTCTTAAACGATCAATCTTAGAATTATAACCATGTTTAATAAATTCATCCTGCTCTTTTGAAATAGAACAATCAATTAAAGAATAAATTTCTTTTATATTATTTTCTTCATTAATATCGAATATCCAATAATTAAAAGAATGCTCATTAAGCAGATTCTTTGCTAAAAAAAATGATGCTAAAGTCTCATTAATCAATAAAAAATCTTTTTTAACATATCTTCTCATTTGAAGTCTTGAAATTATTCTTTCAATATCCCAAACATTACTAAGAATATCTCTTAATCTAATGCTTAAATTAACATTATTGTTTAAAAATTCTACATGATCTAATCTATTGTTAATATCAGCAATATCTAAAAGCGGATTTAATATATATTCCCTTAAAAGTCTCTTTCCCATTGGTGTTTTACAATCATTTAAAACTGAATAAAGAGAATAACAAACTGTAAGATCATTATTGTTTTTAACAAGCTCAAGATTTATCTGAGTAACATCATCAAGAAACATACATTCAGAATCATTATTAATGCAAATCGTGTCAATATTAACCAACAAATTCTTCAAGTTATTCTTTATATAATTTATTATTAAAAAAGACGAAATATAATAAGGTTCGTCCTCTTTAAATCCAAGAGAACTTAAACTAATAACATTGAAATGCTCTTTCAGTAATTTGATAGCAATTTCTTTATCTAAATGCCAATAAGGAATTTTATTGACTAAAAATCGATCAAGGATAAGTTTGTCTGAATATTCGTAATAAAAATTATCTGACACTATTATTTCTTTTGGAGAATACTTTTCAATATCCCGTCTCAATTTTTCTAAAAAACTTCCCTCATAAAAAATTATTCCAAGTCTAGATGTCGACAAGTCTATATAAGAAAATGAATAATAGTCCTTATAATCACTAATAGCTACCAAATAATTATTAACATCATCTTGCAAAAAATCTTCATCAATTACAACCCCAGGACTTATAACCTCAACAACTTCTCTTTCTAAAGGTCCTTTAGGATCCGTTTGTAATCCTTGCTCACAAATTGCAACCTTTTTATCAAGCAAAATTAACTTTTTTATATACTCTTTACTTGTATGACAAGGCACTCCACACATAGGAACATCTTCTCTTTTGGTCAAAGTTAATCCCAAAAGCTTACTTCCCTCAAGAGCATCATCAAAAAACATTTCATAAAAACTACCTACTCTAAAAAATAGAATAGCGTCCTCATATTTACTTTTAATACTTAAATATTGCCTCATCATCGGCGTAAAATCTTTTTTCATATGTATAATACTAAAATTATAATTGATATTATTAAAACTTTACAATATACTTAAAAGTATCAAAAAAGAATATACAATGGAAAAAGATACTCTTAAAAGCAATATCTTTTATATATGTAAAGACGATTCTGTTTTCATAAAATTGATAAATAGACTTACTGCATTATATTCTGTAAGTTTCAAAATATTTATTAAAAATATATTCATAAATAACAACAATAAAATCAATAAATTATACATAGATTTATCGGAAACAAAATATTTAGATTCAACTTTTATGGGAGTGCTCATATACATTGATAATAAAAGCAACGAATACAACAAAAGCTTTAAAATAATAAATTCAAGCAAGGAAGCACTTCAAAATTTACAATCTCTTGGCCTTGAAAAAATATTAAAAATAGAATACAGAGAAGAAAAATTACAAAAAAGTGACATGAAAGAATACTTTTGCTTAAATGCACACAAAAATACAATATTTAACTCAATACTAAAATCACATATCTTACTCTCAAGTCTTAATAGAAATAACAAAAAAGAATTTTGCACTCTAATTAAAAGAATTAAGAAAGAAAATAACAATTAAAGAGCAATTTTAATCATATATTAATGTTCATTTAAATACTTAATGATATCATCTGTTATATCAACTGTACTATTATAATAAAGAATATATGGATTATCCTTCTTCATAACTAAAGAAATACCATTTATCTCCGCAATATATTGAATACCATTAAGTATTTTGCCCCAAAGTACTCCATCACTATTTAGGCTGTTTATATTAATCTGCTTTTGTTGTTCAAGATTACTTTTAGCCAAGCTTTTAAGCTTTTTAAGCTCATCAATCTTTAAATTATATTGATTACCAAATAATTTAGCACTCTCTAAATCATTTGTACCAACAGCTTCATCGTACATTTTTCTCAAATCTTTAATCTCAGAATTCAAGGCATCTACTCTTTCTTGATAATGACTTTTTAACTGTTCAAGACTAGACTTTAATTGTGGACTTAAAAATCCAATCACAATTTTTTCAAAATCTACAATACCCACTTTTGTAACATTAACTGAAAAAAGATTTAATGGAAAGAAACATGCAAATAAAAACACTATGAAAGACATAAGAATCCTCCTTACAAAAAGCTAACTCAATTATATCAGTATCTCATATCAATAGCTAAGAAAAATTTAAACCCTCCAAAGTAATTATAATACCTATTAACACCTTCATTATTAAAATGAAATGGATAAGCTATTACAAAAGACAAAGGCATTTGAGGTAATATACTTCTAATGCCAAAACCCCAACTAAAAATAAAATTACTAAAAGGAACGAACAAAGAATTTTCCTGCCCTTCTAGAGAATATGAAGCCATATCTAAAAACAAAATATCCCAAACCAAAATATTTTTAATTAAAGGCATTGATAACTGAACAGTATTTATAAACGAACTATAAATATTACTCAAAGTCCCCCATCCTCTTGCAATCATAAAGTTTTCACTAATAACTATCAAGTGATGTGGTTGCACTTCTATCTCAAAACCATTTCCAAGTGGTGGCAAAATATTTGAATAAACACTTCTTAAAGTTAAGATTAAATCAAAAAACGGGGTAAAAACATCCTGATAACCTAAAAGAGAAAAATATCGCTCAAAAGTAGTTGTAGATTTGGAGAAATGACTTTGTCCAAGTAAAAATCCACCAAAAATATCAAATTGTTGCTTAAGTAAAAAACCATCATTAGGTAATGACTGAGAATTTCTTGTATCCCATGCAACACTAACACCAAAAGAATTTTCAAATCTAATAGTATTATAATTATCCCTTAAATAATAATTTGAAGGTCTATTAACATTATCATCATAATACACATATTTCAAAGCAGTTTGCACACTCCCAACAAATGATTGCTTGCCGAGATAATTAGAGAAAGTATAGCCAGTAAACCCACTAATACTAAACTTAGCTAAAGAATAGTTCATAGTATTAAAATCTGAAAAATTCTTAGCATTATTATATGCTTCCCAACTTACAAAAGGATCTGGAACTTCCTTTTTGCCTACAAATATAGGCCCATTAATATCCTGATACGCTGTATTTATAGAATGTGAGAAATCAAAAAACCCTCCAATAGTCCATCTGGTCTGCATAAACCAATTATCTTCAAACATTAGCCTAAAACTTTGTTCTGAAAAGGCAAGATTAAGTCTTGCAGAAAGAGAATATCCTTCACCTAAAAAATTAGATTGCTCCCACTGTCCAAAAACTGAAAATGGAAGCCAAGAATTACTCACCCCACCAAAATTCATACCAAATCTAAAACTTGCCGTTTCTCGCTCTTCAACAGTAAAATTTATTTTCATTAAACCTTCAACATTACTTGGCATAACATCAGGTATAACATTGCCAAAATAACCAAGTCTTTGCAAATTAAGCATTCCCATCCTAAGCTTTTCCAAACTAAAAATATCACCTTCAATTAGAGGAATTTCTCTAAGTATTACATGAGAAGCTGTTTTTTTATTACCTGAAACAGTAATAGATTCAATATGTGCTTTTTCTTTTTCTAATATCTCAATAGAATAATCTACAAATTCATCTCTTATAGTTTGAGAAGGTACAATTTCTGTAAAGATATAACCATCGGAATAATATTTATCCCTAATCTTTGCAAAATCTTGTTCAAATCTTGAATTATCGAAAATATCTCCCTCTTTAAAAGTAATTAAAGATTGTAATTCTTCTAATTTAAAAACCAAATTACCAGTAATTTCAAATTTACCAAATTTAAAAACACTACCCTCTGAAATAAAATATTTTAAGTAAACTTCTCGCTCCAATTTTTTATCATCACTTGGAATGCGTATATCTACAGTACTATTTACCACTTTTGCATTAATATACCCATTATTCTTATAATAAGCCTCAAGTTGCATCTTATCTTTATCAATATTTGATTTTAAATACCTACCATCAAAAAATAAAGATGCTGATTTTGATACTAAATATTTTCTAAGAATACGACTCTTAAAATTTAAATTTCCCTCAAAAGAAACCTCTTTAACAATATACTTGGGACCAGCATTAATTTTAAACACAATATCTACTAAACTATTCGCTTCTTTAATATCAAATTCAACAACAACATCACGATATCCAGCATCTCTATACATCTCTTCAAATTTAACAACACTTTTTTTAACTTTTGCAAGATTTAAAGCCTCTTTTGCCTTAACACTTGCTCTGTCACGCAGTTCACTATTCCAAAAAACTCCACTATCATCAATGAAAGTAACAGTCTTTACTAAAGATTTTTCTTTTACAAAAAATGTAATTACAAGTTTATTATCTTCTAATCTAAACTCAGGGCGAATAAGTCCTTCAAAATAATCAAGAGCATAAAGATCAATTTGTAACTTATCAAAGAGTTCATCAGAATAAGCTTGTCCTAAATAAGCATTTAAAGTAGAAGCAAGATCATTTTCTTTGATATTTTTAAGACCATTAAAATCAATACCTTTTATTATCTTACCCTTATAATTCTCTTGAGAATAGACTAAGTTAAATACAAATAAGAAACAAATCGTAAAAATGAAGGCTCTAAATAACTGCAATAAAAACCCCTTACATAACTCAGTATTTAAACTTCCAAAAAATAGATATTTGATTTCCTATTCCATGACCATGTTTCATAAAATTATAATCAAAAATATAATCAACAAAGAAAAACGGTGAATCAAGTTCAAGACCAAAATTAATACTAAAGTTTAAATTCTGAGAAAATGGTGTTAAATCTTCTTTTAAAAACCCAAATCCTGCCTTAGCAAAAACACCATCAATAATATATTTCCCCACTTTAACACTCGTTTTATCAAGAACACCTGCAAAAGTTGTTGGACTTCCCAAAATACCAATAGCATTCCTTAATATATCCGTTTTGATACTCAATAGGTCTAATTTTAATACAGAACGTATATAATCTTCAATAGGTTGTATTATCAGATCAACTAGGATATCACTAGCTAATCCAAGTGCCATTTCAGCTGTATTTGTACCTGCCGATTGTAATCCATGATCACCTCCAATTATTGAACTTGTTAAGAGATATTTGATTTCTTGCTCTGTTCGCACAGGATAAGATGAAAAACTAAGATTCCACAAACTCAAAGGCCCATCTATGCTCATTGTTACCAACAAATTTTCATTACCATCTTTAATCACATTTGTAGCTTCAGCCTTTACCCATGGATCAAATTTACTCTTATTTTCATTAAAAGATATATATGAAACACCCCTGAAGACAAATTGCTTGTTATGATAATTGAAAGAACCACCTGCAATATTTAAATCTCCTTTAAGAATAAAATCATCCGTTTTAGTATCAGACTTAACCTCAAGTTCATTCCCTCTTGCAATAATAGCATTCAAAAAAGAAATTTTATTATCCGGCCAATGAAAAGCAACATTACTATCAAAATTAATTTTAATATCTGTAACAATATCTAAACTCTTAGAACTAGCATCAGATGTTCCAACTCCTTTGCTTCTCCTATAAGGATCTATTAAAAAATCAACAATCGAATTTTCAAGTAAATAAACCCAAGCATTTGAAACATTTAAGTCTCCTCTAAACATAATCTCTTCAGCATTACCTTCAACAAAAAAATCACCTGAAACATGTCCAACAAAATTTATAGTTACTTTATCAAATTTAATAGGTACTCCGGAACTCCCAGACACACCAATATCTATCTTATAATAATCAACAATACTATCACTTAAAAAGTTTAAATTAAGACGTGCAGCAACATTGACATCAGAATAATAGTCTAAGTTAAATTTGTTCTCAATAATCACGCTATTATTTTTAATAATTACCGGCACATCAATTAACTCTAAAATTCTACTCTTTCCATACTGTCTGGATAATTTTAAATATTCAGTGCTTATTAAACCGTGTACTATTCTAAACGTCCCATTAAGATCTGGATTATATAAATCACCATCAATATCCAATACACCAATCATATTAAGCTCATAGAGAACAAAATGTTCTTTAATATTAAAAAAAGTTTTTGAACCTAATAGATCTTCTGAAATTAATTTTGAATCAAATTTAATGTCTTGAATATTACTTGTAATTTTATTCTTAGAAATTTTACCTGATGCAACAAAACTAAGAGACAAATAATCATTTAACCTGATATTAAAATCACCATCATTATACTCATACAAACAATGAATAAGGTCATATTCAACTGATGACATGATAAACCTTTCAAAATTATTTTTAAATTCAATTGTAAGAACAGACAGATCCTTGTCTTTATATTTTAAATCTCTTAAAACAATTTCACCATCAGTTTCACTCTTTAAAATACCAAATTCTTCCTTAGTCTTATCGTCAAATTTTTGAAAACTTGCATTAATCCTTGAAGAGAAAAGCTTACTATTAACATTCAGATTAGAAATTCCAATAGCATTTTTAATATCATATCTGAAATTACCTGTTAAAATTTCTTCCTTATTCTGAGTTGCCTTTATATTATAGATATTAAGACTATTATCGACCAATCCTAAATTTAAAGAACAATATGTAGGAATACCTACCAAAGACAGATTATCTGTTTCAAGAAAAGCATTAAGAGAATAATTAAATAAATCACTATCTTTAAAATTTAGTATAAAATTACCATTAATCGTACCATTTAAGAAGGGAAAAAATTTTAAATTATTAAAACTAAATCCCTGAAATTTACCAACAAAATAACTGCCATCCTCATTAGAATCAACTCCTAAAAAATAACGCTCCGAATTTACATGCGAAAACAAGTTTAAATTACCACTAAGTTTACCATTTAAATCAAAATGTCCTTGACCTTGTAAATTTGAAATCTCATTTATAAGTTTAATATTTGAAAGACTAACCTTTTTATCCTTATACAAACCTTCAAGGCTAAAATTAAAATTATAAGCAGGAACAGAAGAAATCTTGTCTAATTTAAACTTAGTAATTGTTACATTCAAATCATCATTAATTCTTTGATAATCTCCAAAAGCATTAAAATTAAGCAAAACTTCAGAACTTTCATTATAAAAATGAAAATCATTAATATCGAAAAAATAAACTATAGATGAATCAGAATAGGTTAAACTAATTTGTGCCTTAGGTGAAAATGTCAAATTAGCATATCTATCTTTAAAATTTAACTCAAAATATGAAGGATAATTCCTACCCAAATAATTAAACTCAGTATTGATCTTAAAACTATCATCAAACAACTGTATCAAAAAATTAGAATTTACATTATAATCACCATCAATGTAATTAAAATGTTTTACCCTATAAATATTTCCTTCTCCACTTGCATCAAACATTAAATTAAAATTATCTAATTTAGATAAGACAACAAATTTGAGACTATTTAACTTGCTCTTAGTATAATCAACTATATTCAAATCAAAATCCGAAGTCAAAGTTAAATACTTTCCCGACAAAAAATATTCAGGAATAACTTTAGTCATAAAAGTTTCTGGAAGAATATCCTTCAAAAAAAGCATAGGAAACTCTTTAATTCCCAGATTAACGTTAAAATTTTTCTTATTAAAATCACCCTTTAATGAAACTTTAGAATTATTATTAGCAAAATTTAATAAATAATTAACATGGATATTATCCTTGTCAAAATTTGTCTTCATATTCAAATCTCGAATTTTAAGCCTACCAACTTTAAAATTATCGGATTTTACACAAAAAAATTGATTTTCCTTACTAAAATCTAAATGTCCATTAATATCCTTAAAATTAAAAATTTTGGCAGAGCTAAAATCAAGTCTTCCTATTGGCACTAAATCTTCTAAAGAATAATAACCCTTATAACCAATAAACCCTCTTTTAAGTTTTACAAAAGCATTTTGTACATCGGCAACTACTTCATTACCTTTAATCTGTACCCTTATTCCCTGAATCTCTTTATCTAGCATATTAGCCTTTGAAGACGAATTTAATAAAAATGCATACCGCAAATCTTTATCTTTTAAATCATAAGAAAATGCCAATTGACCATCTAAACTTGTATCAAGGTAATTTTTATAATCACTTAATTTCTCATTAAGACTTATCCAATTTAAAGGATTAACATCAAAGAACAGAACATCCAATCTTAAAAAATTTTTATTAAAATCATATCTTAAATTAAAATCTAAATTTTCTCTGATAATATTAAAAACTTCAATATTGCCTTTAGAATAATTTATTTGAAATCCTTGCTCAAGCAAATCAAAATAACCAGTACGCAACTCTAAAAAACTAAAATTGATATACCCATCTTCAAGATCTTTTTTAAACTTACCTTCAAAATAAAAAATTGAATCAAGAATTTTTTCATGACTAACATCAAAATTTAAAGCTGAAAGAGTACTAAAATCAACAATAAAACTAAACAAAAAATCATCATCAATAGTCTTTAATGCAAAACTATTAATCTGACATTTTAAAACTTTACTATCATTTAGTCTAAAATTCACATTAATGTCTTCTAAATGAATATGAAGACTATCAAAATGGCTAAGTATTCTACCAAGCATTGCACGATTAGTACTATCATCATTTAACTGCAATGTATGAGAATGTGTATTTTGAGATTTAAGGAACTTGAAATCATTGAAATCAAAATTTAAAGTACTACCTCTTATAAAAACATCTAAAATAATGTTTTTATCTCCAAATAGCAGTCTAAATAAATCGAAATTAACTTTAACAGTGTTCATCAATATTGTATTTTTATCATTTAAGCTCAACTCCAGATTATCTATTTTTATTGAAGACAAAAAATAAGGATCAATCTTATCGTATTTAATTTTAAAGCCCGATTTAGATTCAAGATAACTCATAATAAAAAATCTAGCGGCATGAACTTCGGCTTGAATAGATAAAATAAAGACAGTAAGAATTGATATAAAAACTACAACTGCAAAGATAAAAGATGGGACAATCTTATTTTTTATAAAAAACAAATTCATATATCTATGTATATCTATTATATAATACTTAAAGTAAGTATCTAATTAATCAAAATACTTAAGGAAACAATTTTTATGAATAAAATCTTAAAAAATTTTTATTGCATAGAAGGAATCGATGGAAGTGGAAAAACAAGTATAATCCAAAGACTACAAAAACTTTGTAATAACAAACTGAAATACTATTTTACAAAAGAACCATCACAAGGAATAATTGGAGAATTCATAAGAAAACAACTGACTAATTTTAAAAATCCCTTAAGACAGAACTCACTAGCATATCTATATGTAGCAGATAGATATGAACATTTATATAATACAAGAAATGGGATAATAAAAATATTAAACGAAGGTAAAGCAAAAGTAATAACCGACAGATATCTATTCTCATCTATAGCATATCAAGGAGAATTGGGATACAGACTAAATAAAGATTTTCCACTTCCTGAAAAACTTTTCTTCATTAAAACAGATCCCAACATTGCATATAAACGGATTAAAGAAAACAGAACACAAACCGATCTCTTTGAATTTGAAGCAGCAAAATTCAACGAAATTAACTCTAAATATATAGAAATGCTCAAAATTTTTGAAGGTTTAATTGACATTGTACACATTGAAAACTCAAATGAAGAAGACCTAGAAATAAATACAAAAAAAATTTTTGATTTAATAAAATTTTAATATAATTAAAATAAAGAAAAGGATAAAGAATATGTTCCATAAAAATTTTTTTGTATTGTGTCTAATAATACCTTCTATATTCTTAACAATCAATATCCATGCATCATCAAAATTTTTTTATGCTGAACAATGGTATGTCATTTTCAATGAACAAATGAAAAAAACTCCCAATCATTACAAGAAAAACATATTTTTCCTACAAAATGCATTAAAATTCCCATTTGGAAATCCAAACTATTCTTTATCAAAGATAGAAACAAGAGAAGAATGGGACAAATACAAACTTCTTTTCAAAATGCATGTAAATTTACTTTTAGTCAAACAACATCTATATCTGGGCGATTTATTTGACACAAGACACATATATTTTTATAAAACTCCAAAAAAGAAGGGGATTCTTGAAAACTTAAACCAAGCTACAAATTTTTACAAAATAGCTACTAATTACTATAAAGAAGCTTTAAAGTATCACAAACAATTACAAAAGTATAAATTTAACAAAATGCAAAGCGATGGAATAACAAATTGGGAAGATGAATATCATAGAATTGAAATGAAAGAACTTAATTACTACAACATAATCGAAAAAGAATTAATACGTATTGAAAAAACAAAGCAATTCTTTCAAAAAATGCCAAATTACTATTAATACCTGCTAAAAAATCCATTGGTGCTCTTTTGACACAATTACCTTTTGAACATAGTCCTTACTGAGAGAAAACTTCTCAATAAGATCTCTAAAATCTCCCTTACTAAGAATATTACATTCTAATGAAAGTGTAATTAAAGCTCTCTCTGCTAAAAAAGGCAATCCCAACAAATTTTCCAAAACCACAATATCACATTTTCCTCTAGATTCAATCAAAAGAGAATTTTCAAAATTTGAACCCCTTACACCCCTGCTCAAATCCAAGATCTCTTGTTCTAGCAACCCCTTATCCCCTTTTGCATAAAGCAACGCAAAAGGCTTAAGAATGGTAAAAAAATACTCCCTACCCACAAGATAATGGTGCTTAGAACACCTTGTGGCATAATTTGGATAAATCGCAGACTCAACAATCTCATCACCACCAACAATTAACAAAGGATCAAAATAGGGGGCAGCGATTTCTTTTCCTTCGTAAAAATAATATCTATATGTCAAAAAAGATTCATCCATACAATTAACATGCTCACAATAAGCACCAAGACTACAAATTTTATCTGAATATTCTACTAAGAGCTGAGCAGTATTATTAAATATTTCTTTTCTAAAATTATAAAGTAAAGTAGGAAGTATAAATAACGCATTAGAATCTAATGCAAATTTATTTAACATAAAAACTAAACGTTCATCATAAAAACAAGTTTCATCAATAATAAAAGTTCCATACTCAGGATTATCATCTATTAACTGACCCACATCACAAGAATTACTGGCAAAATCAACTCCATCAATTCTATCGCTTCCACCACCTCTATAAGGAATAACATTTTCAGGATAATCTTTAAACCTTTTCTTATCAAGAATATTTCTAATAAAAAATACATCAGCTCTATTTCTGCAACCCTTGGTAATGGAATTTAAAACTTTAGAAGATTTATTCTTAATAATAAGAGAATCTTTATAAATCTTAGCAGCATATTCTGTCTTACCACTACCCATAGGGCCAATTATAAGCATCAAATTTAAATTATCTTTAAAATTAAAATGACTAATAGAAACAATATTATCAAGTTTGGATTTAGTATCTCCACTAAATAAATTCAAATAAAAGCTCATAAAACTCAACTCCAAACATACTAATAAAATTTTTCATACAAACACAAGAGAATCAAAAGGAATCACAAGCTGCAAAGGAGCACCTAAATACCCTGAAAACAGTCTTTTAACATAAAGCAATAAGACAAATACTCTTTTATCCTTAATATAATTAAAAGAATAAACAAAAATTTCATCATTATCCCTAAAATTAAGTTCATCACCAAGACCATTTGAAAACACCTTGGCAACTCTATATTCTTTACCAGAAAGAGCACTCAAATGTAACCCTAAAAAAGCTCCCATCAAATTTCTCAAAGAATCACTCTCTACAATATTCTCAATAATATCCTCTGGTCGGTCTTGAGGGTACAAATAACTCTCATACTCTTTATCATCCCTTCTATACCTAATTTTAACCATAGACTTTCTTTGCAAAATATAATATTGCAGCTCTCTTAAGCTATCAAACCTCAAAGAATTAACACTAATAATAGCATCCCCACTTCTAAGTCCACCAATATCTGCAGGAGAATTAGGAGCTACATATGATATTTTCAAACTTTTCAAACTTTCAGAAAAAGTCAAACCCAACCACTTATTCCTTAAAGATCCACCTCCATACATAAATGGCAATACCTTTAAAACCCATTTGGACGGTATAACAAAATTAAGACCTTGAGAATGTAAAATTCCAGCAAATGTAAGGCCAACTAACTCGCCAATTTCATTGACAACAGGTCCACCGGAATTACCCTGATTAATGGCAGCATCAATCTGATAAGAATCACCCACAGACAATAAATTTCTATTTTGTCCTGAAATTATTCCTGAAGTAATAGTCTTCTCAAATCCCATAGGAGAACCCATAGCATAAATTCTATCTCCAATACTAATATTCGAAGAACAATTGAAATTAAATTGATGCTCTAATTTGAAAGAGACCTTAATTAAAGCAAGATCCATTTCCTTTGAATAAGAAATGACTTCTGCAGGCAATTTTTCACCTTTACCCCTTGGAAGTCTAACATAAAGATTCGAAATTCCATGATAATCATTATCAACTTGGGAACTAATTACATGATAATTGGTTAAAGCATACCCCTTAAGATTATCAATAACAAAAGCAGAGCCTAAGGCAATATTTGGCAACCTACGCCCGTTTAAAATTTTAGTACCCATATCAACCCAAACTGTTAAAACAGCCGTATCAAGCAAAACATTCCTTGAAGGGGATTTCTCACTTGTAACAAAAGTTTTCAAAAAATCAAAAGTATTATCAAATAAATAATATTTTGCAAAAAAATTCGCAAGCATTGGGTCCGTGCGTTTTATACTCTCAAGATGCTTTAAAATTAACTGTTCTTTGCTCTCATTAAGCATGATACCAAACAAATTTAAAGTTTCAAGCTTAAAGAGTGCTTTTTCATAATCTTTTTCATTACAAAACTTAAGGTATTCATCTTTAATTCCGGACAAAGCTCTATCTCTTAAATTTAGAAAACCTTGTTCCATTTCAAAACCACTATTCTTCAGATTGTAATAACTTGAAAGCGCAATCTCAAAATCATTATCTTCAATATGCTTATTTATACTTTCAGATGGAATATAATAAATTTGCTTGTCATCTATGTCTTTTATAGTGCTGCATGAAAAAATCAACATAAAAATAATAAAAATTTTTCTATGCATCAATAATTCTCAAAAGCTAATTAATGTTACGATAGATATCAAAACTATCATCTAGATTAACTCTCTTAACTTTCAAAACTCCTTTATCATAAACTTCAATATAATTGAACTTTCTAGATCCATTAATTTTTCTATAAACTGAAACCAAATCCCCAAAAGAATAATTCTGAACTTCAATAACATCAAAATTATTAAAAGTTTTTTTCTCTATTAAATTTTTTTGAATATTTAAAACAGAAACCTGTTTTGGCTTTAAACTTAACATATTAGGAAGCAAAATTGCGGGAATATTAGCCATTAAAAATTCATTAATACCTACATAATCAAAACTGTAATTAAAATTATCAAAAATCTCATACCGAAAAGCATCTAAAGCAAAAGTATATATATCTTTTTTCTCTGGATAACGAACCTCAATCATACTTACATAAGGATAAACAGAATAATTAACCTTATAATTAAGTAATGCATTCTCATAAAGGACAGGTACTTTATTTTTGAAATAAACCTTATTAAAATATTTTTTATCTAAATCCAAATCTGTATCCAAATTTATAGAATAATCCACTATTTGTGAAAAAAAACTTACCAAAACTCCATCCTCAAATACCACTACATTATTTTTATCACTCACAAAATAAATACCAGACAAATTTTTATAATGATTCAAAAAATCATCCTGTATATCAGGATCGCTTAACAAATCATAAAATATTTTATATGTACTTATTGTTTTAGGAGGATCGTTTTTAAACGACATATAAGCTTCATCAAGTGTTAAGAGCTTATATTTAAGTAAATACATACTCTGAAGACCGTTTAGTTTTTTACTCTTATTTTTTAAAAAAGTAAATAAAGCAATGGAATTAGACTCATTTAATTCTGTACCTTTAAAAATAAAATCAATATTATCACTACTAAAAAAAGAATCTTCTTTTAACTTAAGTTTGTTAAAAATACTTGAAAAAAACTTATCTTCCCTCAAAAACCATTTCAAGAATCTAAGATCATCACTATACCTAGAAAAAGAATTGGCTAAAACTTTACTAAAACTTCCATTAAAATCCCCAAGTTTACCAGAAGCCTCAAGTCTCATGTAAATCAAATCTTTATCATTTTGTAAATCTCCATCCAATTTATCATAAATAGCAATAATCTCCCTGTTTGCATCAACATTTTCATTCTGAGCTAAAATCAACGAAAAATATTTATAATACAAATCTCTAGGATTTACAAACGTAAAATTATTAATATCTATTGCAGCTCTCAACAAATAAATTTTATCTAACAATGAAATATCATCTCTCAATGAAAGTTCATAAAGAGAATCTGAGTTTCTTAAATTAAACTCAAGCGAGCCATAAAGCATATCAAGCCCTCTTTGAGTACCATCAAAATTTTTAGCATTAACAAGAAGAATTTCTGATATATCTTTGTGTATTCCTTTTAAACTAGCATTTAAATTTACTAAAAATAAAAAAAGAAATATAATTTTCAAGACAACCATAAAACCCCTTAAATCTCTCTTAAATTTTACCTACCCAGTAACGGTCTCTGGTTTAGACTCTCTTAAACTGCTCTCATAATCACTCTCAATGATTTCAAATCCCAAAAGCTCTCTTACTTCATTATCTGTCAACGTTTCCCTTGCAACTAAAGCTTCTGCAAGTTTCACTAACTGATCTTTATGTTTCATCAAAATATCAGAGGCTTCCCTTAAACATCCTTCAAGGATCCTCTTAACTTCCCTATCTACTCTATCAGCAGTATTCTCAGAATATGCTTTTGATTTAGAAAATTCTTTTGGAAGGAAAATCGGTGCTTCATCATCCACTAAAAATATTGGACCTACATCTTCCCCCATACCCCATTCTGTAACCATTTTCTTTGCCAAATTAGTAGCCTGCATTAAATCATTCTGCACACCGGCTGTAGTAAAGCCTAAATTAATCTGTTCACTAGCATATCCACCATAACATATCTTAATCTTATCAAGAATCTGATTTTTATTTATTGAAAGCCTATCTTCCTTAGGAAGAGAAAAAGCAACTCCAAGAGCCCTACCTCTAGGAATAATAGTAACCTTATGTAAAGGATCAGCATATTCAAGATAATAATGAAGCAATGCATGTCCGGCCTCATGATAAGCTGTTTCAAGTTTTTGCTTATCAGTAATAGTCATAGATTTCTTAGCAACCCCCATCAATATTTTATCTCTAGCTTCTTCCAAATCATGCATAAGGATCTCAGACTGATCATTCCTTGCAGCAATTAAAGCGCCCTCATTAATCAAATTCGCAAGATCAGCACCACTAACACCAGGAGTAGCTCGTGCTATTACCCGCAAATCAATTTCTTTTGAAAGTTTAGTCTTCCTGGCATGTATATTAAGTATTGCTTCTCTCTCTTTAATATCAGGAAGAGTCACTGTTACTTGCCTGTCAAACCTTCCGGGCCTAAGTAAAGCGGAATCAAGAACATCAGGTCTATTTGTTGCTGCCATCACAATTACATTAGTATATGTCCCAAAACCATCCATTTCAACTAACAACTGATTAAGAGTTTGCTCCCTCTCATCATGACCGCCACCAAGACCAGCTCCACGACTTCTTCCAACAGCATCAAGCTCATCAATAAAAATTATGCAAGGAGCATTTTTTCTGGCATTATCAAATAAATCTCTAACACGACTTGCTCCAACCCCTACAAACATCTCAACAAAATCAGAACCTGACATATGAAAAAAATTTACACCTGCTTCTCCAGCAACAGCTTTAGCAAGCAAAGTTTTTCCAGTCCCAGGAGATCCAACTAAGAGCACACCTTTTGGAATTCTTGCACCTATCTTTTCGAATTTTTTAGGATGTTTAAGAAACTCAACTACTTCACTAAGTTCTTGCTTAGCTTCTTCTTGCCCAGCAACATCTTTAAAAGTAACCTTATTTTTTCCTGCCTCATACTTCTGAGCATTGCTTTTTCCAAATGAAAAAACCTTGCCTCCCCCACCCTGAGTCTGACGAAATATAAAAAAGAAGAAAATAAAAAATAAGATCCATGGCAAAGTTTGGATAACAACACCTATTAAAGAAGCTTGACTCTTACCAGAACTTACCTCAACTCTCTTGGCTTTAAGCTCAGAGAGTAAATTAATATCAAAATAAGGAATATTAGTAAAGAAATAAGATTTTCCTAAATTTGAATTTTTGACAATAAACTGAATTTGACTCTTATCAATTATTACAGCCGATTCAACTAAACCACTATCTAAATAAGTTTGAAATGTACTATAAGGCACGTTCTTATAACTCTCTCCGCCCCGCATAAAATAAGACATGAATATTGCTAAAACCAAGAAAACTATAACAAGTACCAAAATCCAATTCTTATTTTTCTTTTTGTTACTAGATTTACCATTATTATTCAAATTATTATTGTTAATATTCATTCCTTTAAAAATCCTCCGAACAAAGATATATTAATTTTTTTAAGAATGCTCTTATCACTCCACATTAAGTTTAAAGTATTTAAATCAATAATTCCAATGATCTTACCATTTAACACTAACAACATCAAATAAAGTGGATTATATCTTACAAACTTAGAAAAGAACTTCTTTGATTGTAACTTATTTTTAAAAAATTTATGCCTAAACTCATAAGAACAACATCTCAATGTTAGTATAGAATTATCATTGCACTCCAAACATTTTAACAAAATCTTACCTAAAGATAAACTATGATATTCATTAACTCTCAAAAAAAAATCAAAAGGTTCACGCATCTCTTCAGCCTGTCTCAATATAAGGTTAACCTTATATTGACGTTTTTCTAAAACAAAATCATTAGTTCTAAGCAAAATTTTACTCTTTTTATTATCAAGATTTACCCTAAAAATCTCACCTAAAGCACCATACGATAAATTTGACACAATGCCTTCCAAATTTAAAAGCTTAAAAATACTCCTAAAAACCAAATATTTTGGCAAAATAAAAAAAGTTATAGCATCAAAGGAATAATAATAATTACCCTTACTGAAGGGAAGTAAATCCTTTTCATCAAAATAATTTACAAGCTCACTTGAAAAATCAGCTATTCTCCTCAAGCCCTTCTCATACCCCTTAAAAATTTTTCCAATAACGGGCATAAGATTATTTCTAATTCTATTTCTTAAATACAAATCTTCATTGTTAGTACTATCAACAGAACAAACAATATTATTTAAAGAAAGAAATTTTTCAATATCTGCTCTTGATACCTCAAGTAAAGGTCGGATAATCTTGCCATTGATAATTGGAATACCAGAAAATCCATCCAAAAATGAACCTTGAAAGAATCTCATCACCAAAGTTTCAAATTGATCATTTTGATTATGAGCAAGGGCAATATAACTAGCCCCATTTTCTTTAAGAGATTTTAATAAAGCATCATAGCGATATTTCCTAGCTAATTCCTCAATTGACATACCAAACTGCCTGGATACTCTCTTTATATCAATGCTACACCTCTTTATTTGAAAATTAATATTATGAAAACCACAAAACTTTTTTATATGTTCTATTTCCAGGTTTTGTTCGAACTCTGGTCTTAGACAATGTGCAAAATAAAATGCAACAATATTATTATTTAAATATTCTTTTAACCCCAATAATAAGGCAGTAGAATCTGCACCTCCAGAAAAAGCAACAATTACCTTTTCTTTGGTCAAAGAATTTTGAAAATAAAAATTTTCTATTTTTGTTAATATATTATTCCAAAACATCAAAAACTACTAGAATTAATAGTTGCAACTTTATGATCAAAATTAAACTCATCAATACTTATTATCTCTTCACTTAAAAAGTTAAACACATTTTCAATACGCTCAAGCTCACTACCCTCAAATTTTGAAAGAACAAAATCTTTAAGACTAAATTCATAATTATTTCCAACCCCGATATAAAGTCTACTATACTTAGTGCTTCCAAGATTCCCAGAAATAGAGCGAAGCCCATTATGAGTAGAAGTACCCCCTACCTTTCTAAGTTTACACTTTCCCAAAGGTAAATCAATATTATCAACCACAACCAATAAATTAGCTATTTTCATATAAAACTTAGCAAAAACAGAAGGCAAAATATTGCCACTCAAGTTCATATAAGTTAAAGGCTTAATTAAAACTATCCGCTTGTTTTCAAAATTAAAATCAGCGTATTCATAATTTTTGGTCTTTTGCAAAGAAAGAGCATTTTTTAAAACCAATTTATCTATAAACCCAAAACCAACATTATGTCTAGTATGCAAAAAATTAGACCCGGGATTGCCCAGGCCAACTATTAACAAATTCATAATTGTCTATTTTACAAATAAAATTGCCAAATTTTCATCCTCTTCAGAAAGTCTCACACCATCAGGAAGCACAATATCCTTAAAAATTACTTGATCTCCTTGCTTAACAGGAGTTAAGTCAACTTCAACAGATTCTGGCAAATCCAAAGGCAAAGACTTAACTTTAATTTTATTCCGAAGCACACTTAAAGTACCACCTTCCTTAACACCAACAGAAGCGCCTACAAATTTAATTGCAATATCTCTTTCAATATCCTTAGTCCTATCAACCTCATAAAAATCAACATGATAAATAAATCCTTTAGTAAGATTTTCACTCACATCTTTAATAAAAACACATTTTTCAACTGTTCCGTTACTTAAAATTAAAACAGTATTATCTGTAAATTTCGCAAACTTTTTATTAAACTCACCACTTTTAATTTTTATATGTAGAACATCACTTTCTTTGCCATATACAACAGCTGGTATCTCAGATTGTGAGCGTATTCTACGAGCACACAACGAACCAAAATCTAATCGATCTTCATATCTTAAAATCTTACTACTATCCACAATGAAACTCCTAATATAAAATACTGGGACGGAAGGATTCGAACCCTCGAATGCCTGGACCAAAACCAGGTGACTTACCACTTGTCCACGTCCCAAATACTTAATTATCCATAAGTCAAAAGAATACAAAATACAATACACTTTGTCAACAATATTTTTTAACCTAATTCGAGTTCAAGACTTGAAGGATTTTCTTTCACATATTCTTTAAAAATAGCACTCTGCAAAATTTCCCTAAAATTTTGATTAATAGGATGCACAATGTCCTTATACTCTCCGACCTTAGTTCTTCTATTAGGCATAACAATAAAAACACCTTTTTGCCCCCTAATAACCCTGATATTATGCAAAACTAAACAATCATCAAAAGTAACTGTCACATATGCTAATAACTTCGAACTGGGATTTTTATTATCAACTCTCCTAATTCTTACATCTGTAATATTCACTCCTAGGCCTCCATAAAATACATGTTTTAAATCTAGAATATTTTTAATTTTTTGTAAATAATTCTTGCGATATTTTTATTTTTTTTAATTAAATAACTCTCAAGGATAAATAACTTTTCCATTATCCCATATTTTTTCAAGTTCATAGTATTCTCTGGCCTTTTCACTCATTAAATGTATAATTAAATCTTCGCATAAAATAATAGTCCAATCATGAACAAAACCTTTATTTTCAGTATAATAATTAAAATCCTCTTCTTTAAAAAAAGTAACTAATTTGTCATAATATAAAGCCTCCATTTGTTTCAATGACGAACATGACACAATAACAAAAAAATCAGCCCAATTACAAACAGAACTAACATTAACACCTAAAACATTAATTCCACCAAAATCAGATATAATCTTGCATAACTTCTTAATATCACCTATTTTTAACATATCTCCCATCAAAATCATCTCCCAAAATGATTACTACATCAGGACTCATATCAGGCAAATCAAGTCCTAAAGCATCTATACGAAACTCAGAAATTGGTTTAATATTTCTTGTTTTAATTACATCCCCAACCTTAATAGCTATCTCTAAATTATCCGAATTATTAATTATCAAAGTACTAGAATAATCATGCCTATCTGCATTACCAAATCTTATAACCTTAAATTTGAAAGATTTAAAAATATCTGCTGCATTTTTTGCAAGTCCAGGAGTTTTAGTCCCATTTAAAACAACAACTTTGATTACTTCTTCATTTTTAGCTTTATCCATTAAATCTCTATTTAAATTTTCTATAGATTCCTTAAGCACTGCTCCCCCATAATAAGGAAAAACAACTTTGATTAAATTATCATCATTATCCTTAAATGTCTCTTCTTGCCCCTTAATATTAATGAAAATAAATTTTTCATTATTTATTTTATAATTAGCAAGAATATACTTAAATACGGTTTCAGAAAGATCAGTATTTAACATAAAATACATTTTAGCAAAATAATCATAATCCTCTTTAAAATCAGAAAATTGTGTCAAAATCTTTTTGAAAAATTCCTTAAAAAATTCAAATCTCTCATCGTAAGAAGCAACATCTCTGAAATAACTTAAATAATCATAAGACTTATCTCCATCAAAAACAGAATTTCCAGAGGGTATTAAGACAGGGCGCAGCAAGTTATATACTTTAACAGGATTTTTAACAAGAAGTCTCACCCCACCAATATAGTCAACAAATTTCACAAAATTACTCTTTTTAAAACGAATATAATAATCAGGTTCATGGTTTAACTGCCTAGATACTTTAGATAAAAATTCATTAAAGCTATTTTTTCTATACAAATCTTCAAACCAAGACACATTTCCCTTTAAATCCTCATAACCTGTATAAACAGGAATATCCACAAATCCAACATTCCCTGTTTTTATATTAATAAAAATTTCTTGCATACTTAAAAGATTTTTATTATCATCTTCTATAATAAACAAAAAACTAATATTACTTTTAGTATTCAATTCAAAATATATTTGTTCTCTTTTAGAACTATCTACAAAAAAAATTACAATACCAAGAACTATTAAAATAATTAAAACTAAAAAAAATAACTCTTTCCTCAATTATTTACCTTTAACATATAAATTATTACTTTTAATATATTTCAAAACATCAAGAGGAAGCAAATAATCAACAGGCAATCCCTGTTCAATCCTACTTCTAATCTCTGAAGAAGAAATAGGAAATATTCTATTATCAATGTAAACATGTTTAAACCTACTAACTAATCTTTCAGTATACATCCTATGAACCACTACAAGATTCACTGATTTTACTATTTTCTCTGGATTTTTCCATGAATCAAAACTTTGAAAAAGATCATCCCCAATTACCAAATAGATATCATCATAAACATACTTCTTCTTAATACAATCAATAGTATCAACGGTATAAGTTATACCGCCATTTACCACATCGCATTCATCAATAAAGATATTATTCTCAGATTGTACTGCCAATTCAAGCATTGCAATTCTATCTTTAACACTAATATTCTCAACACTCTTATGAACAGGTTTATGCGTGGGAATTAATAATACTTTATCAACATTTAAAAAATACTCTATCTCTTTTGCTAAAAACATATGACCAATATGAACAGGATTATAAGTACCACCTAATATTGCTATTCTCATAAATCTTCCATACTCATATTTAATTTAATATACTAATTCAAGCCTGAATAATATTTTAAGTTTCTAAAAAAGAAAAAGCAATGCCTTTAAGCTCCCGATAAAGCAAAAAGCTGACTAACAAGCTCATCTATTCCTCGATTATCATAAATAGAAATTCCTAAAACTATCTCATTATCTAAAGCTCTTTTTAACTGATTAAAATTTTCAATAGCACCCTCTAAATCAAGTTTATTAGCAACAATTATTCGCTTCTTACTTGCAAGTCTAACATTATATGCACTAAGCTCATTAACAAGAATGTTATAAGCATCCATAAAGTCACTAGTAGCAACATCTATTAAGAAAACCAAAATCTTGGTCTTTGAAATGTGTTTTAAAAAATCAAAGCCAAGTCCGATTCCTAGACTTGCACCCTTAATGATCCCAGGCACATCAGCAATCACTAAATCATTACAATAAGCTCTAAGAACACCAAGATGCGGAATTTTAGTAGTAAAAGGATAATCTGAGACTTTTGATCTTGAAGCAGTTATAGTAGAAATAAGAGAAGATTTACCCGAATTAGGAAGACCAACAAGTCCAATATCCGCTATTAATGCTAATTCAAGACGCAAATTCAAAATAGCGCCAGATTCACCAGGCTGTGCAAACCTTGGCGTCCGTTTTATAGAACTTTTAAAATTTACATTTCCAAGTCCACCTCTCCCGCCTTTTAAAGCAACAACTTCATCATCAAAGCCCTGAAGCTCAAACAACAAAGAATTGGTAACAGTATCATAAACACAAGTATTTGGAGGAACAAATATAACTAAATCTTTACCAGAAGCTCCGTTCCTTCTAGAACCCATTCCAGGCTTGCCATTATTAGCAAAAAGCTTCTGACCATTTTTATAAAGAGATAAGGTTCTAAGGTTTGCATTCACCTTAAAGATTACACTTCCACCTCTTCCGCCATCACCACCATCAGGACCTCCCTTGGCCTTAAATCTTTCACGCAAAAAAGAAACACATCCTGGACCCCCAGCACCTGAAGAGACAGTTATGTTTAAAGAATCCTTGAATGTATGCAAATCAACCTCAACTATAACAATATCAAATAATATTTATATATTTTCGACCCTTAGAAGTTTTAAACTCTACTATACCATCCTTTAATGCAAATATTGTATAATCCCTACCAAGCCCAGAATTTTTACCTTTATGAAATTTTGTACCTCTCTGGCGTACAATTATTTCTCCAGCTCTCACAAATTGCCCACCACTTCTCTTAACACCAAGCCTCTTAGATATAGAATCTCTTCCATTCTTAGAACTACCACCACTTTTACTTGTTGCCACTAGTCTCCTCCAAAATCAATTTAATATCACAAGGATACTCAAAGCATAAATCCTTTATACCTTGTATTAAAAATCTACTATAATAAAAAAGATTTTGCCTATCCAAATCTCCAAAAGAAGCCTCAAATTGTAAATAACCTCTTAGAGAATTATTTACAATAAAATTTTCCTTATCACAATCAAGAATACTTAAAAAAGTCCTCAAAATAAAGGAAAAAGAAGCACAAACTACATTAACATAATTATTTCCTCTAGCATGTCCATTAGCCAAAATATAAACAATTATATCATTCTGCGTCTTTATTAAAACATTAATCACTAACTAATAACTATATCATCAACCAAAACATAAGAATAAGACTGACGATGTCCAACCTTTCTCTCACTTGATTTTCGTCTCCTATACCTATAAGAAATAACTTTTTTATCTCTCTTATCTTCTATATAAGTACATTTTATACGAGAACCTAAAACATAAGGTTTCCCTATCTTTACATCTCCATCCTTCTCTACAAGCATTACACTACTAAATTCTAATTTATCACCTTCACTAGCTTTAATCTTATCTATCTTTAACATCTCCCCCATAACAGCTTTGTATTGCTTTCCCTTTATTTCCAATAACGCATACATAACAAACACCTCTCAATTCCAGATAAACATTATAAATTTAATAAAATTTAAAGTCAATTATTGAACCTCAATTAACTTATTTCATGTCACCCAATAGTAAATCGAAATATTTTATAAATAAATATTACAAATACTTAACAAGAGAACTTAAACTGTATTCCTGCAAAACATCCCTACCATTCATATTCACAAGTTCAATAAAACAAAATATATCTGATACTATCCCACCCGTCTTTTTAAGCAACATAGCAGCTGCCTTTAAAGTACCTCCGGTAGCTAAAATATCATCAACTAACAAAATATTTGAACGTTGCTTAACATCATCTTTATGTATCTCAAGACTGCTCACCCCATATTCAAGTTCGTATTCCTCTCTTAAGACTTGCCTTGGCAGTTTACCTTCTTTACGAATGAGCAAAAGAGGTAAGCCCATTTTTAAAGCCAAAGGCGCACCAATAAGATATCCTCTTGACTCAATAGCAGCAATGCAATCAATGTTTTTTGATAAATAAAAAGCATGTGTATCCTCAATTAAAGACTTATATGCTTCTGCTTCAAGTAAAACATTAGTAATATCATAAAAAAGTATACCTTCCTTTGGAAAGTTAGGAACTTTCATAATAAACTTATCATAATATCCCGTTTTATCTTTCATTAAGACTTCTCACAAAATTAAATATTTTTTATTTGATTTATTCTTCTGGAACAGGAGGATTTGGAACTATGCCTTCTAAATCTAATTTTGGAATCTCATCTTCTCTAGCTCTTATCCAAACTTTGCTCCTACCAAAAATCCATACCTTACCCTTAGTAATAAGATTACCTGTTTTTGGATCCACCCTCATTTCAGAGTTATAAATCTTGCCATTCTTAGGATCAATAATTTTACCCTTATCCCATTTGCCAGAAGCCTTAACATATTTAAGTCCCCACATAAAATCAAGACCTTCGGTACTTAAATGCTCAAAACCTACAACCTTATTACCAGAAGGATTATTAATATCATGCACCTTCCCATCCTTTATTACATTCAAAATTCTGCCATAAACTTTATCATTATACTTATAAACGTAAATTACAGAATTTTTAACATTCGTCGTCCCATCATATCCAACCCAATATCCCAAAACCTCACTACCGTCATTTTTATTATCTGTTTTGTCAGATTCTGCAAATGCAAAAAATGAGCAATAAAATAAAAGAATAATTTTAAACACATTCCTACTCATACAAACTCCTAAACTAGTCTCTAAGGCAATAATTTAAATAGATCGTGACAAAAAGTAATTATACATTTATTTTATAATTTTTGCAAAAAGCAGAATTTACTTAATTTACTTTCATAATTTAAATTATGAAATATAAGCTGATGTTTGGATCTCATTAAAACAAAATACACAGAACAATAAAGAAATTAGAATTGATATATAATAACTTTAGTGATAAAATTGTTGATATCAATAAATAATGGAGCTTTATGTGGTAAGAGGCATTTATACTGCTGCAAGTGGAATGATGGCACAAAGACACAAGCTAGATGTTATCGCAAATAATTTAGCAAATATTGACCTTACAGGATACAAAAAAGACTTATCTGTACATAAAGCCTTCCCTGAAATGTTAATAAGACGTATAAATGACGATGGTCTTTACAAATTTCCTAAAGGATACCTCGAAACAGCACCCGTGATTGGAAAACTTGGTACAGGCATTGAAGAGAATGAAATATATACCTCATTTGAACAAGGTCCATTAAAAATAACTGGAAATCCTCTTGACTTAGCATTAACTGGTGAAGGTTTTTTTGTTGTCCAAACACCAGAAGGTGAGAGATATACAAGAAACGGTTCTTTTACACTAGGACCAGAAGGAATGCTTGTTACAAAAGATGGATATCCTGTAATTGGAGAGAAGGGGTATATATATTTAAAAGATAATAATTTTAAAATAACAGATCAAGGACAAATATTTCACAACTCAACATTTGAAGGAAATTCCAAAAGGCTTGTAAGTGAATATGAAAATTCATGGGAAAACTATGAACTCCTTGATAACTTAAAGATTGTCAGTTTTGAAAAAACAAGATTTTTAAAAAAACAAGGAAGTTCACTTTGGAACAATACAGAAATATCTGGACAAGCTCAAAATATTGCAATAAATTCAAGGCCAAAAATTGAAACCGGTGCTTTAGAGGGAGCAAATGTAAACGCTATTAACGAAATGGTATCAATGATTACAGTTAACAGAGCCTATGAAGCAAATCAAAAAACAATACAAACCGAGGACTCACTTCTTGGTAAATTAATTAACGAAATTGGAAAATTTTAAGAGGGTTAGTTTATGATGAGAGCACTATGGACATCAGCCAGTGGAATGAAAGCGCAACAATATAATGTAGATACAATTGCTAATAATCTTTCAAATGTAAACACTACAGGATTTAAAAAGATAAGGGCCGAATTTGAAGATCTAATATACCAAACACAAAAAAGAGCAGGCACTCCCGCAACTGAAAACACAGTACGCCCTCTTGGCAATCAAGTTGGGCACGGAACAAAAATATCAGCAACACACAGAATTTTTGAACAAGGTAAATTGCAAGCCACCAATTTGAAAACCGATGTTGCAATTGAAGGTGACGGATTTTACAAAATTCTCCTACCAGATGGCACTTATGGATATACCAGAGATGGTTCATTCAAAATCGATGCAAATGGAGCACTTGTAACAAATCAAGGGTACAAATTATTACCGGAAATATCCTTTCCTGAAGAATACATACAAGATTCTATTAAAATATCTCAAGAAGGAATAATATCTGTAAGAGTTGATGGAACCCCTGATCCAATTGAACTTGGTCAGATGGAAATTGCACGATTTGTAAACCCAGCAGGTTTAAATGCGCTTGGAAACAATATATTCAAAGAAACCATTGGTTCTGGAGAAGAAATATCAGGAACTCCAGGAATTGATGGAATGGGCAGGCTAAGACAAGGTATCCTTGAAATGTCTAATGTATCAATCGCAGAAGAAATGGTAACGATGATCATTGCACAAAGGGCTTACGAGATAAATTCAAAAACAATTCAAACTTCAGATAATATGCTAGGAATTGCCAATAACTTAAAAAGATAGTGCACAAACTCACAAATAAGCTTATATTTTATCTATTTACAATAAATTTATCACAAATAATGCCTTATGACACCTGTTTTACAATGCCTGCTAACAAGATATACTTTTTCTCCAAAGAATACTCAAAAATGTGTAATGACAATAACTTATCACAAGTTTACATAAGCCCAGATTTTAAGCAAAAACAAATAATATTTGAAATGATTAGTTATATTACAAAACATCTAACAAATAAAAATATTTATATACTACAATTCAGTTTTGATGAATCAGAAATCAAGATAGAAGAGAAATTCTCCACCAATATAAAATTCAAAACAATAAAAAACATATCTTACAAAAATATACCAATACAAAAAACTCTGATATATTATGCAAAAAACTTTGAAGACTACAAAAAACATCACAAAATAAACATGTATATTGACATAATAGAACCAATTGTATTCGCAAAAACAAATCTAAAAACAGGTCAAAGCTTAAACGAATATAACGTTTATTTTAAATATCAAATAAATACAACTAGAAACAATGAAGTTTTAAACTTAAATGAATTAAACCAAAGCAACTACACAGTACTACAAGATATAATGAAAGATGACGAAATCAAACTAAATAAAATACAAAAACAACAATAATTGATTATTAAAAATACAATTTTTAACTTCATTACTAATCTTATTTATCCACTATAATATCACAAAATTATAAAAATTCTATTTTAATTTTATAATTAAACTTTAAATTGACGAACAAATCCAAAGAAAACAACGAACAAACTAAAAGCAATTGCAATAATATTAAAATAAAGGTAAACTATATTGCCATACAAAAGGAATAAAATCATGCAAATACTGATAACTCTAGCCATATTAAACTTAACGATAGCCTTAAGCTCATTAGCACAAAAAAATCAATCTGAAAAAAGCTTTTTTAATAAAAATAATATTACTAATCAAACAAATGCATGGATCAAGTTAAACAATAACAAAGAAATGAGATCTACAGACTCATATATCTTAACAAAAATTAGAATAATAGCAGAACTTGCCAATAAAAAAAATTATACTAAGGGAAAAGAAATATCAAATAAGGATTTAAACAAGCTTTACATAAATGAAATAGTTTTAACAAACATAAAAAACAATAACATTTCACTAGTAAGCGCAACAAGCAAAATAAATGAAAATATAATTAAAAGTTCAAAGCAAAATGCTTACATAGAATCCATGTTCGATTCAAAAAACTTAAAAAATGGTATACCTCTAAGGACCAAATTACAAAACAAAACAAACAAAGTATTAGCAATCAAATCAAGCCCAAAAGTAACTAACAGAAAATCGAAAGATAAAAAATATATACTAAACGAAACAACAACCCATAAAAATAAGAATAATAAAAATTACAATACAATTCCTAATAAAAAAGACTATTTTTCATCAGATTCAATAATGAAAAAACCAAAAATCAATAATGAAAAAAATAATATAAAATCAAAAAAGACCATAGAAATTAAAATCAATGGAATTGACTTGTTAAGCGAAATTGAAACAATAAAACTAAATCCACTCATACTCTCAATTAGAAGAAAGGAAAAAAACTTACTGAACAATAAAAACGATGAAAAGACAAAAATAGAGACACAAAATATGAAACTAAATAAATTTATATCAAAAAATCCAGATACGTTTAGCAATAAAAAATTAATACAAATAACTCAGGCAGCTAAAAAATTAATAAACTATATGGAAAATTAATTTTGGAGGAATAGATATGATAAACAAAATTAATTTACAAAATCTAGAAACAAAAAATCAAATAAAACAAGGAAAAATCCTAACAAACAAAACAGAAAAAATAAGTCAACATAAAAAAGACAATAAACTCTATGAAGCTACACTAGAATTTGAAGCAATATTTGTAAATCAAATGCTTAAAAGCATGAAAAATTCTCTAAAAAAAGAAAATAATTTAATTCATGGGGGTCAAACGGAAGAAATTTTTGAAGATATGCTTTATTTAGAAAGAGCAAAACAAGTAGCTAAGTCTCAAAGTTTTAGACTTGCTGATTTAATCTACAATCAAATAACTGTAAAAAATAATTAAATAAAAATATTAATTATTTTTTACAGTTGACATAATTGTTGTAATAACATCAACAAGGAATGAGGATGTTGATATGCAAATTTAAAAGATGGGAGAAGTATTGTGAATATATTTAGCAATGAAGACTTAAACATATACTTAAAATCCGTAAGAGAACATAGATTAATAACTCACGAAGAAGAAATTGAACTTGCAAAACAAATTAAACTTGGAGACCTGAAAGCCAAAAATAAAATGATAAATGCCAATTTACGGCTCGTCTTAAAAATCATTAAAAGATATGCTGGGAAGGGATTAAAAGTTGAAGACTTAATACAAGAAGGAAATTTAGGTTTAATTAGAGCTGCTGAAAAATATGACCCAAGTAAGAACACCAAATTTTCAACTTATGCTTCATTTTGGATCAAACAATCGCTTCAAAGAGCATTAAATACAAAAACAAGACTTGTAAAAGTCCCATATAGAAAAGAAAATCTTATACTCCAAATAAACAAATATCTTATGGAAGAAGAAAAATCACCCAAAAAAGAAGACATAATGGAAAGATTTAACCTAACAACTTCTCAATATATAAAAATCATACCCTATCTTGAAAAAGAATATTCCCTTGATAAAAAAATCGAAGGCTCAGAAAATTCCACACTACTAAATCTTTATGAAGACAATTCTTTCAATCCCGAGAGCACTCTTGAACAAAATTCAACATTAAAACATCTTAACTATATATTAGAGACTAAATTAAATGACAAAGAAAGGTACATTATAAGGAAAAGATATAATTTAGACAATAGTGATAAAAAAAGTACCTTAAAAGACATCTCTAATGAACTTGGGATCTCCTCAGAAACTGTAAGACAAATTGAAAAAAGAGTACTTAAAAAACTCAGAGAAGAACTCTATCAATAGCAATTGACTTAATGCCCGATTTTGATATAATGATAAGCTGATGGCATGAATATTCAGAATGCTTCTAATTTTTTAAAGAAATACAAATTAAAAATCACAATATCATTTATTGTTATCACTTCTCTTGTCTCAATAATTGTCCTATGCTCCAGCTTTGTATATATAAAATCAAATATAAAAAAAATTAATCTAAACTTCAAGGACAAATTAGCCAACATAAAAAAAGAAAATTTAACTAAAGTACAAAAAAAATTACAATTTAATAACTCAAAACCAAAATTTTATCTTATCATTGATGATGTTGGCTATGATGAATTCATGTTAGATGAATTCATAAAAATTGATTTAAACATCAATTTTTCAATCATCCCCTTTTTACCAAAATCAATGGATTTTTATAATAAATTAGCAAGCAAAAATAAAATTATAATGATTCATTTTCCAATGCAATCAAAATATAAAACTTCAATAGAAAAATTTAACATAAATATCAACGACAACGTCTTTTCAATACGAACAAAAATTGAAAAGACGTTTAAAACATATCCCAACGCAAAGATAATGAATAATCATATGGGAAGTCTTATTACTGCAAATGAAAACATAATGCAAATTATTTTAATAAAACTTAAAGAAGAAAACAGATATTTTTTTGATAGCTTAACTACCAAAGAAAGTATATCCGAACAGACTGGTAAAAAATTTGGAATTATAGTAGAAAAAAGAGATATCTTCCTCGATAACAAAGATAATGAAAAAGCAGTTGCTAAAGCACTAGAACAAGCAAAACAAGTAGCTAGAACAAAAGGAATTGTCAAAGTAATAGGACATATTTGGTCAAAAAATACTCTTAAAATACTCAAAAAAGAATCTGAAAACTTAAACAAAGAATTTGAGTTTCAAAATTTAATAAACCTATATCAAAAAGAGGGCAAAAATGAAAGTGCTTGGAATAGAAAGTTCATGCGATGATTGCTGTGCAGCCATAGTAGAAGATGGAATTAAAATTTTAAGTAATATCAAACTCAGTCAAGAAGAACACAAAAAATATTATGGTGTAGTTCCAGAGATCGCATCAAGACTACACACAGAATTCATCATGTATGTATGTCAACAAGCAATAACAAAGGCTCAAATACATGTATCAGAAATTGATTTAATAGCAGTCACATCTAAACCAGGTCTTATTGGATCCTTAATCGTTGGGGTAAATTTTGCCAAAGGTTTATCAATTGCCCTTAAAAAGCCCTTAATTTGCACTGACCATATCTTGGGACATCTTTATGCACCCCTAATGACAAAAAAAATAGAATATCCATTTCTATCTCTAATATTAAGTGGAGGACACACAATACTTGCAAAACAGAATAACTTCGACGACATTGAAATACTTGGAAGAACACTTGACGATGCTTGCGGAGAAGCATTTGACAAGGTAGCAAAACACTACAAAATGGGATTTCCAGGCGGGCCAAACATAGAAAAATTGGCCAAAAGTGGTAATCAATATGCATTTAACTTCCCCACTACGATTTTTGACAAAAAAGAAAATAAGTATGATTTTTCATATTCAGGCCTTAAAACAGCATGCATACATCAGCTTGAAAAATTTAAAGACAAAAATGTAAGCATTACAAACAATAATATTGCTGCAAGCTTCCAAAGAGTAGCTTTTGAAAATTTAATTATTCCAATTAAAAGAGCAATAAAAGACACTAATATAAAAAAATTAATAATATCTGGAGGAGTTGCAAGCAATCTTTATTTAAGAGAAAAGATCAAAACCCTTCAAATAGAAACATACTATCCACCAATTGACCTTTGTACAGACAATGGTGTCATGATTGCAGGAATTGGCTATCTTATGTATTTAAAATACGGAGCAAGTCCAATTGAAACTGATGCAAATTCAAGAATATACAATTATAAATATACAAAAGGCAAAAAAACATGAAACGAATATTAACGATGCATGACATTTCAACTATAGGTCGAGCATCACTTACAATATGCATACCGGTAATATCATCATTTAATATGCAAGTTTGTCCATTTGTAACTGCTGTTCTATCAGCAACAACAGATTACAAAGGATTTGAAATAATAGATTTAACAAATAAATTAGAAAAATTTATTTTATCTTGGAAAAATCAAAATGAATACTTTGATATATTCTATAGTGGATTTCTTGGAAGCAACATCCAACAAAAAATAATAGAAAAGATGTTTAAGCTATTCAAATTTGATAAAATAATAATTGATCCTGTATTTGCAGATAATGACATGCTCTACCCTACTTTTGATGACAAAATAGTAAATGGATTTAGAAGTCTAATCAAATATGCAGATATTATAACACCTAACATCACAGAACTGAAAATGCTAGCTAAAACTAAAAAAATAAAAAATAAAGATGAAATAATAAAAGCAATATTAAGTCTTGAAATAAATGGAATAATTGTAGTCACAAGTGTAGAAAAAAACAATCTTATAGGAAACATTGCTTATAATACAAAAACAAAAGAATATTCAGAAATCTTTTTAGAAAAATTAGAACAAAACTTTGGAGGAACAGGAGATTTATTTACAAGTCTACTAATAGGATATCTGGAAAAATTTGAAATAGAATATGCACTAGAAAAGGCAACCAAAGTAATTCATTCAATCATAAAATATTCTATCGAAAACAATACTTCCAAAAAAGAAGGCATTCAAATTGAACAATTTTTAACAAATATTTTTTAATCATCTAATCTATTTACAGATAAATATCTTATCCTTTAAAGGTTAAAATAATTGATTTAAAGAAAATATAATTTTACACATAAATAAATTTCGACATTTTTACAAGTCCAATAAAGCTTAAAAAAGCTACATTAAAAAGTAAAAATATATAACATTTGCATTAGAATGCATTGTTAAATTACAATATAACAATAGATCAATTAATAATAAATATAAGAAATGTATGCAAGAGATATATGAACACTAAAAGAAGACTATTTTTTACAGGAGGGGGAACGGGAGGACATGTCTTTCCAGGAATAGCAATAATTTCAAAATTAAGAGAACTCGATACAAATATTGAATTTTTCTGGTTAGGACAAAAAAACTCAATGGAGGACAGAATTATAAAAGAATATCCATACATCAAATTTATTGCAATTCCATCAGGAAAACTTAGAAGATATTTTTCCCTAAAAAACTTCACTGACTTTTTTAAGGTCATATTTGGAATAATCAAAAGCTTCCTCATAATAAAAAAGTATAAACCCCAAATCATATACGCAACTGGCGGTTTTGTATCAAGTCCACCAATTATTGCAGCAAGTCTACTTAAAATAAAAAGTGTAACCCACGAAATGGATCTTGATCCTGGACTTGCAACAAAAATCAATTCAAAATTCGCAAACAAAATACATATAAGCTTTAAAGAAAGCACAAAATACTTTAAAAACAAAAATGTTTTATATACAGGCTCACCAATAAGAAAAGAATTCTCAAGTCCAAATCCCAATATTATAAAAAACTTAACTCAAGACACAAAAAAGCCTATAATTAGCATACTTGGGGGTTCTCTTGGAGCAGAAGTTTTAAATAAATTAATACTTAATATCAAAAATGAAATTGATGCATATTTTATACATCAATGCGGCAGAAATCTAGATGCAATTAGAGAGAATAATTATCTAAGAAGTCAATTTTTTAATGCAGAACAAATGGCAAGTATAATACAATTTTCAAATATAATAATAAGCAGGGCAGGCGCAGGAGCTATTAAGGAATTTGCCAATGCTGGCGCATGTGTAATATTTATTCCATTTACAAAAGGCTCAAGGGGAGATCAAATCAGAAACGCAAAATTATTAGAAGAACAAAATGCATGCCTCAAAATAGACGAAGAAAACTTAAGTGAAACTAAAATTATAAATATGATAAAAGAAATTATAGGAAATAAAGAAAAGTCTAATATATTAAGAAATAATATAAAAAAATTTCATAATAAAAATTCATCAAATCTAATAGCCAATCTATTATTAAAAGAATTTGAGGAAATAAATGCTCGTTAATGATCCTTTTAAAATAACTGGTATAGTAGACATACTAATAATAATAATTTTTATATCGCTAGGACTTAGAGGATTTTTAAGAGGATTTATTAAAGAAATTGCCGGATTTGTTGAGATTTTTACCTTAATATTTTTGCTTTACAACAAAACCAATGATTTTAAAATATTAATATCACCTATTCTTGAACTATCATATGTGCAAGCAATATTAGTATTTTTCCTCATAATACACATAGGATTCTTAATCTTACAATCACTAATCGAATCAATAATAAGTCATCTTAAATTACTCTTCTTCAACAGAATGCTTGGACTCATACTTGGTTTATTTGAAGCCTTTGGCATAATTGCAATTTCAGTGTATATAATTTACTCTCAACAAATCTTTAATCCCAACTATTTTTTAGAAGGAAGCAAATTTCTCAAATATCTAAATCCTGGCATAAACTATTTTTTTAAAATAGCAAAAACACAATAAAGAAAATTATATGGAAAGATTACCCGAAATAGCTTACGAAATAATAAAAGAATATGAAAAAGGAAGCCTACCAAATGCAATACTTTTTTGGGGAGACAGATTTTCTTCTAAAAAAACAACTGCAATTGCACTTGCAAAAAAAATTCTAAATACAAAAACTTTAACAAATCCAAACCTAATAATTTTCTCAAGCCTTAACATAATAGAGGCAAAGGCATATCTTAATGCAAACTCAAATGAAGTTATAAATAAATATCTAGAATATGTTAAGAATATTATGTTTACCAAATACAATTTCAGCAGTGACAAAAACCTAAAAAAAGTAGAAATAAATATCAATTTCATCAATGATGTCTA
This sequence comes from Borrelia coriaceae, assembly GCF_023035295.1. Lineage (NCBI taxonomy): Bacteria > Pseudomonadati > Spirochaetota > Spirochaetia > Spirochaetales > Borreliaceae > Borrelia > Borrelia coriaceae. The sequence goes on along the minus strand of NZ_CP075076.1, from coordinate 814,396 downwards.
TTACAAAAATAAATATAATGAAACGCTCATAAAAGAATTAATCAAAAGAATTGAAGAAATAATTAAAGAAATAAAATTTAATATTACCATTAATGATATTAGGAACATTAAATCTTGGGCACTATCAGAAAAACACAAGATGAAGGTAATTTATATCAATGAAATCGAAAACCTAAATTTTAATGTCTATAATGCACTACTGAAAATGCTTGAAGAACCACCTCTAAACATTCACTTTATTCTAGCTACAAGAAATAAAAATAAGATTCCAAAAACAATACTTTCAAGACTAAGAGTATACAGATTCAGACAAGAAAATAGAAATCTCGAGATCACAAAATTCAAAGCGATTTTTAACACAAATGAAGAATTAACAACAGAAGAATATTTCAACTCATTTTATAGTGAAGAATACACAAAATTAAAAGAAGAAATCAAAAAAATTCTCAATATAATAAAAGAAAAACAAGGAATATTTAATCTTGATACATTTAATTTTCTAAAAGATGACAATATATTTAAATTATTCTTACAAGAGCTCATAAGTCAACTTAGAGATGAATTTTTAAGCAAAAATTTAGACACTAATACATATATGAAAAGATTAGAACACATAAAACACATCTTGAAATACAGTTCATACAACCAAAATAGAAAATTAATAATCGAAAATTTAATGCTAAATTATGAGGATTAATGATCAAATTCTTAAAGAAAACTCTAACCAAATTAAATAAATTATCAAGCGAGCAAAAACTCAAATTTATCCAAGATATCTATAAAAAAATAGAAATATATGATGGTATTTTTGCATCCATTAATGAAGGAATCCTTGTACTTGATAAATTAAATAACATAATTTACCTAAACAAAATGTTATTTCAAATTCTAGTTATAAGCCCTAAATACAAACTAGAAACCCTTAAAGATATTCAAATTCCAACCCTAACACACTTAATAGAAGAATTAGCTAAAAATGAAGATAAAATAATAGGCTTTGAGGTGCAAGTCTCAACAAATATATATATAAAAATATCATTTATGCCATATGTAAGGGATCAAAAGCTTGAAGGAAATATCATTTTAATTGAAGATATTAAAGACAAAAAACATAAAGAAGAACTTTTCAGAAGAGCTGAAGCTTTAGCTGCTTTTACAAGACATGCAAGAAATATCGCTCATGAGATTAAAAATCCACTAGGAGCAATTGATATAAACTTACAACTACTCAAAAAAGAAATAGATAGACAAAAAATTGAAAGTACGAAAGCAAATCATTACTTCAAAATAATAAAAGAAGAAATAAATAGAATGGATAAAACTATAACAGATTTTTTATTAACAGTTAGACCAATAAAAATAATACCAGAAAAGAAAAATATTACTGACGTTATAAAAAGTGTTTATAACCTGTTAAATCCAGAACTGAAAAATAAAGATATTAAACTCCTACTCAATCTAAAAAAAGTAAGCCTTGCATTAATCGATGAAAAACTAATAAGGCAAGTAATAATTAACATAGTAAAAAATGCAGAAGAAGCACTTCTTGAATCAAATAAAAAAATAAAAAAAATAGAAATTTCTACCCATGAAAGCGAAGAGAAAATACATATTAGTATTAAAGATAATGGAAATGGAATAAAGAATGAAACCAAAGATGATATATTCAAGCCTCAATTTAGCACAAAAGAAAATGGAAGTGGCATAGGGCTCACCATTTCTTATAAAATAATTAAAGAACATGGGGGTGAAATTTTTGTAGAAAGTAAAGAGACTAAAGAAACATCTTTTACAATCACACTTCCAAAATTCAACACAGGCAAAATTTTAATTGAAGGATGTTTAGAAAATGAGTAAACTACTTGTAGCAGATGATGAAAAAAATATACGAGAAGGAATAGCAACTTATCTTGAAGAAGAAGGTTATTTTGTATTTACTGCTAGTGATGGAGAAGAGGCTCTTGAAACAATTGAAAATGAAAAAATTGATGCTATAGTATCTGATCTTAGAATGCCTCAAATATCAGGCGAAGAACTACTCAAAATTGTAAAAGACAAAAACCCAAATATACCCTTTATTATTCTAACAGCTCATGGAACTGTCGATTCAGCAGTTGATGCTATGAGAGAAGGTGCTTATGATTTTCTAACAAAACCCGTTGATCTTGAAAGACTGTTACTAATAATCAAACGAGCTTTAAATAGCAAAAATGACAAAAGACATGAGAATATATCCCAAAATAATGTCATAATCCGAAAAGATTTAAACTATTATGAAAGCACACTTGGAAAATCTCTTATAATGCAAAAAGTTCTAGAACTTGTAAAAAAAATTGCAAAATCAAAAGCATCTGTACTAATAACTGGAGAGAGCGGAGTCGGCAAAGAAGTAATAGCAGATGCTATATTTGACTTATCCAATAGAAATGACAAACCCTTCATTAAAGTCAATTGTGCTGCGCTCTCTGAAAGCATACTTGAGAGCGAACTATTTGGACATGAAAAAGGAGCATTTACAGGTGCAATATCTCAAAAAAAAGGTAGATTTGAATTAGCAGACAAAGGAACAATATTCTTAGACGAAATAGTAGAAATATCACCTGAGGTTCAAGTAAAATTACTAAGAGTGCTTCAAAATAAAACATTTGAACGAGTAGGTGGAGAGACTACTATTCAAGTTGATATTAGACTATTAACAGCAACAAATAAAAATATTGAAGAAGAAATTAAAAAAGGAAGATTTAGAGAGGACTTATTTTACAGGCTTAACATAATAAACATCAATATTCCACCTTTAAGGGAAAGAAAAGATGACATACCAAATTTAATAAAAATACTAATTAAAAGTGTAGCAAATGAAAATAATAAAGAAGAGAAAAGTCTTTCCAATGATGCACTAAAAGCCCTCTATGCATATGATTGGCCAGGAAATATTAGAGAACTAAAAAATGTCCTCGAGAGTGCCTTGATATTATCTAAAGGAAAACAAATTGTAAAAGACGATCTACCTCCTAAAATCAGAAATAACACAAATCAAATAGTTAAAATAACATTACCAATAGGTATAAGCTTAAAAGAAGCGGAAAAAGAAATTATTAAGCAAACACTACTACATTCTAAGAATAATAAAAGTAAATGTGCCCAAATACTTAAGATAGGAAGAAAAACCTTGCACAACAAAATAACAGAATATGATATAGAATAAAGGAAGTCTTTAAGATAGGTCAAAATCAAATAATCTCAAGCAATACCCTCAAGTAAAGTGAGAAAAAATTTGATTGCTATATCTAAATTATTTCAATTGACCTACTTTAAAATCTTAACAGGATTAACAGGTGAACCTTTTCTCAATATTTCAAAATGCAGATGCGGACCTGTTGAACGACCAGTTTGACCTACCCTACCAACAATATCACCTGTTCTTAGAACATCCCCCTTCTTGACAATATAAGAACTAAGATGACCATAAAGAGATTTAACATTGTTCTTATGTTCAACCACAACAAAATTGCCATAAATATCATTATAATCAACTACAACTACAACACCATAAGATGAGCAAAAAACTAAAGAATTCATTGGCGCTGCAAGATCTATGCCTGTATGAAAATTTTTCATACCAGTAAAAGGATCTGGCCTAAATCCAAAATCAGAGCTAATAATAAATTTTTTTAAAGGAAAAATAAAATCAGAATTTAAAAAGAAAAGCATTTCTGTATCTGAAAAAAAACTTAACTCTGGCTGCTTTAACGAATCAAAAAAATAAAACTCACTAATCTTATTATTCTTTCTAATTTTTATCTTTTCTGACTTTGTTAAATCTCTTGTAGCTACAAGTAAACTATTAAATCTATGTTCCTTGCTATTAATAAGGAAAAGACCCTTTTTACTAGGAATTAAGATCTCTTGTCCCACCCTTAAAAAAGGCGAATCTAATAAATTAATTGTGGCAATACTACCTTGCCAACCATTTACCTTATTTGCAATCTTAAAAAAAGTATCACCTTCTTTAACTTTATATGCATAAATAAACAAAGGGACATTGACTCTTTTATTATATTTAATAATTTTCGCCCTAAGATCATAAAAAATAGGATCTTTATTTGAAAAATTTTTTATAAAAGGATAAGAATAAACACAATAAAACTGTAAAAACAAAAAAATAAATAGTAATAAAAAAGCAAACTTACTCACATACAAACTCTAATTATTATATAGAGTTAATATAATAAAAATAAAAAAAAAAAGAAATAATAAATAAACTTGTAAATAAACAAAAACTATATTAAACTAGTCTTAATTATGGAACTAAATGAATACCAAATAAAGGCTAAACAAACTGCTAAATATAAGAATAAGAAGGAAGAGCTAATTTTAACCACTCTTGGACTTGCTGGGGAGACAGGTGAAGTTGTAGAGAAAATAAAAAAATTAGGTCGCGACAAGGAATATGTTCTTGACAATGAATATCTATTGGGCATTAAAAAAGAACTTGGTGATGTATTATGGTACATTTCAAATTTAAGTAATAATCTTGGAATAACACTTGAAGACGTTGCTATTACAAATCTAGAAAAATTAAAAAAAAGACATGAAAACGGTACAATTAATGGAGAGGGTGATGAACGATAAAAGAAAGATACAATAGACTATGCGTTAAACATATGAAAAACCATGATTAGCATCTATATAAAGGGTTTATTAATTGGTATTGCAAGCATAATACCAGGAATCTCAGGGGGCACACTAGCCTTAATATTAGGCATTTACTACAATATAATAGATGCAGCTGCAAATCTAATAAAATTAAAAAAAATAAGAGAAAACACAATTTTTCTTGGAATGTTATCACTGGGCATATTAACTTCAGCAGTTATGCTTGCAAAAATATTCAAAAACTATATTTTAGATGGAGCAATTAAAGAGACATATTTGCATGTGTTTTTTATAGGATTAATCACAGGTAGCATAATTACATTAAAAAAAGAAATAAACAAAAACATACAAATTAATAAGCATAAAGACATCACAAACTATTTATTATCATTAATGGGATTCTTAATTATGCTATTTTTACTAATATTAAGAAATTACAATATTTCACTAGACATATCAAAATATTCAGATAAAAGCTCATTTAAATATTACCTACTCATTACTAGTTCAGGAATAATAAGCGGTGGCTCAATGATTCTACCAGGCATCTCAGGTTCACTCATATTATTAAGCCTTGGGATCTATAAAGAAATTATTAACATCGTTTCACAACTTAATATACCAGTATGCACAATATTTGGCATATCCACAGTAATAGGCATAGGAATTACAATAATAATAATCAAAAAAATAATAAACAAATATCTTGTCAAATTTCTTTATTTATCTATAGGTTTAATCTTGGGATCAATTCTACAAATGCTATTTGTTATAACACAACTAAACATACAATCTACGCTAATGATTAATCTATCCTTAAGCAGCTTATTCATTACAGGAATTTACATAAATAAACTATTTAAGGATAGATGTTAAGTAAATTTAAAACTTCAAATACCGAAAACCGGACTTGAACCGGTACGGAGCTTCCTCCTCAGGATTTTAAGTCCTGTGTGTCTACCATTTCCACCATTTCGGCATTGCTAGTAATAATATAATAATGAAATAATGATGTCAAGAACTCAATATTTGCAAAACTTATTCAATTAAAATACTTTTTGGAAAGTTATTTATATAAAGATTATCATATAAATAACTTAGAACAACATAAATCAATGAATGAAGAGATACTTGAGCTGAAAAATTAGAATAAACCCTATCATCAATGGCATTAATTATATGCATAGGATTAATTGCATTATAAATCAAACTAAAATAACCATTTTTAATAACCATATCTAAAATAGATAGCTCACTCTTATCTAAAATAAAAAGCAAATTTTTATATCTAAAACTTAAATACGTTATCTGTTCACCTACAATAGCAATATCTAAATTATCAACTATTTCTTCATCAAAATTAAAAACAACAATCCCATAATGAAAATTATTAAATACAAAATCAACAACCATCCCTAGCCTATACTCATAAAGTCCTTTGATAAAATCTAAAATTTTAATTTCAATCTTTTCTTTAGCAAGAATACTAATAGAAGAATTATTATTTTGCCTAATAAAATAGGCATTTTCAAAACTCCCAAATGCAACTTTGTTATTAACTAGATCTAATTCCTCTTTATTCCTTAAATTTTTAATAATAACTAAATCAAAATCTGACAAAAAAATATTATAAGCAACATCTACTAATGTATTTAAAGAAGTAGAATTTTTAGATAAACTGGTAACACCAAACTCCAAAATACTAAAATTTCTCTTAGGAATACTACAAGACAATGCCAAAAGACTAAGAAATAAATTCTTCAAGTTCAAGTCTAGTTGCAATAATTTTAAAGACAAGACCATATCTCATTGCAGATTCACTATCTAACCAAAAATCCCTATCAGTGTCCTTTTCAACCTTATCAAGTTTTTGCCCCGTTTCTTTTGCAATAATACCATTAAGTTCACTCTTAACTTTATTAAGCTCATTCGTGTAAATTTCAATATCCGTAGCAACTCCTTTAAAACCACTCAAAGGCTGGTGCAACAAATATCTAGCATGAGGCAAAGAAAATCTACTTTTTGAATCTGCGGCCAAAAAAATTAAAGCACCAGCACTTGCCACAAGCCCAACTCCAATTGTAAAAACCTTAGGTTTTACAAAGCGTATCATGTTAAAAATAGCAAAACCAGCATCAATATCACCTCCCTCTGAATCAATATAAACAAATATCGGTTTATCGCAATCTGATGCTTCTAAAAATAATATCTTCTCCTGAAATAACTTAGAAATATCCTTATTAATTTCACCTGTAATAACTATTGCCCTACTCTTTAGTGCAAATTCCAATGACTGCTGTACTTCTGTTTGTATCTTAATATCTTTAAAATCCATAAACTTACCTTTTCAACAAATATAATGTAATATATATTATAATTAAAAATAAAAGGTTTTTAAATCTCCAAATGAACACAATAGGAACATACCAATAAAATTAACCAAACTTAAAAAACAAACCAAAATTGTAACAATTAAAATACCTCAAATAAGTTACAAATAAATTGCTTCCCAAAAGATAATCCCCTAAAATTACAAAGAAAACAAATATCAAAAACATAAAAAAAGGAATGTATAAATGGAATATGAATTTGCAGTTATTGGTGGTGGCATTGCCGGAAGTACTTTAACTTACGAAATAATTCAAAGACAAAAAAGTGTAATTCTCTTTGACAATGGATCTGAAAATGCAACAACCGTAGCAGGAGGGCTTATTAATCCTATTATGGGAAGAAAAATGAACATTGCTTGGAGAGAGCCTGAAATTTTCACATTTGCAATTCAATATTACAAAGAAATGGAAAAAAATATTGACTGCAATTTCTTAAAAGAAAATTCTATTTTTAGACCATTTACCACAAAAACACAAAGAGACGAACTGATTTCAAAAATCAAAAATGATGAACATATAAAAGATTTCATCTTATCAATAAAAAATGGAAAAGTACACGATTTTTCCAATGACAATGGTGGAGGGATACTAATAAAAGGAGCAACAATTAACACAAATTTATATATACAAGCCCTTAAAAAGCACTTTATAAAGTATAATGCATATATAGAATCAGAAATCAATGAAAATAAAATTAAAATAAATGAAAAATTCTTTACAATCAATGAATTAAAATTCAAAAAATTAATACTGGCAAGAGGATACAAAGAAAAAATTGCAAAACTCTTTTCATACCTTCCATTTAAACTAGCAAAAGGAGAAGCATTAACAGTAGAAATTCCAAAATTACACCTTAAAGAAATTTATAATAGACATGTGTCTTTAATACCTTTACAAGATAACAAGTTTTACCTTGGTGGAACTTATGAATGGAAAACCTTAGATACAAGCACAAATGAATGGGCAAAAAAAGAATTACTAAATAAACTTAAAAAAATCACAAACTTAAATTGCACAATCATACAACACCAAGCACACATTAGACCTTCTACACTCGACCGAGAACCATTTCTGGGTGAACATCCAAAATATAAAAATATATTCATACTAAATGGATTTGGAACAAGAGGAATATCAATGGCCGCATATTTATCTAAAATCATTCTAGACTATATCGAAAATAAATCTCATATTCCAACCTATTATGATATCAAAAGATACGAAAATTTATATAATCCTTTAAAATAAACAAAATATCTTATATATTTAATCTTACTTAAAGATTTATTTCAAAAAATAATTTTGACTTGAAATATTTCTAAATTTATAAAAAAATAATATAATGTCTAAATGCACGAAAAATTAAAATCTAGTAATCAAAATAATATTTATTTAACCCTTATCAAGAACAGCTTTCGACATAAAATATCAAGGAGCACTTACTATCCAGTTTAAAAACTATTTCCCAACAATACAAGATAGAAATGTAAATTTTATGATAGCTCTCAAAACCAATTTTGAAATGCATTGTCACATATTTATAAAAATGAAAAATTGGGGGATAATTTTTGAACTTTAATATTAATATTCTCGGTACGGGAGGAACAAGACCACTGCACAATAGATATTTAACCTCTGTTTTAATAGAATACCATGGAGAAAGTTTTCTCTTTGATTGTGGTGAAGCTACCCAAATGTCTCTTAGAAAACAAAAAATATCATGGCAAAAAATTAAAATAATTTGTATTACGCATTTACACGCTGATCACATTACAGGCCTCCTTGGAATAGTAATGCTGATGTCACAAAGCGGTGATACAAGAAGAGAACCTTTAACCATAATTGGACCTGTAGGCATCAAAAAATACTTAGAAACAAACATAGAACTTTTACGAGTACATAAAAATTATGAAATAATATACAAGGAAATAATAATCAATAAAACAGAAACAATCTTATACGAAGATAAGAAAAAAAAAATAGAGTACATAAAACTCAAACATTCAATAGACTGTATCGGATATCTCTTTATAGAAAAAAATAAACCTGGTAAATTTAATATCCAAAAGGCAGAAAGTTTAAATATACCAAAAGGGCCTATTAGAAAAAGATTACAGGAAGGGCATGAAGTAATACTTAATGGAAAAAAAATATTACCTTCGGAAATACTAGGTGATCCTCAAAAAGGACTAAAAGTTGCATATATAACAGACACAGCTTACTTTGAAGAACTAAGCACACATATCAAAGATTTTAATCTAGTAATTATTGAGACTACATTCAAAAATGACTTAAAAGAAGAAGCTAAAAAAAAATTACACTTAACAGCAAAATTAGCAGCAAAAATTACAAAAAAAGCCAAAGTACATCAAACAGGACTAATTCATTTTAGTGAAAGATATACGTTAAATAAAGATTTATGTGAATTACTAGAGGAAGCACAACAAGAATATCCAAATGGAAAAATATTTTTAACAAAAGATGGAATGAGACTTAATGCAAATCAAGATAAATTTATTATAAAATAATAGTATCTAAGGAGATAGCATATGATCAATGTAAATAATATCACTAAAACATATGGCTCATTTACAGCTCTTTTTAATGTTAGCTTCAAAGTTAATGAAGGAGAAGTGCTTGGAATACTTGGACCAAATGGAGCAGGAAAATCAACACTAATCAAAATTTTAACATCATTCCACTACCCAAATAAGGGCAATGTAAAAATCTTTGGAAAAGATATCACAGAAAGTCCAAAAGAAATATTACAAAATATAGGATATGTTCCTGAGAAACTAGCTCTTTATCCTGAACTATCTGTCAAAGAATATTTAAATTTTATATCAGAAATTAAAAGTGTTAAAAATCCAAACAAAGAAATAGATAAGGCAATCAGTATTTTTAAGCTTAAAGATGTAAAAAACAAACTAATATCTGAACTATCAAAAGGATTTAAACAAAGAGTAGGAATAGCTGGCGCATTAATCAATAATCCAAAACTTGTAATACTTGATGAACCTACAAACGGACTTGATCCAAATCAAATTATAGAATTCAAAGAATTCTTAAAAGAACTTGCAAAAACTAGTACAATACTATTTTCTTCTCATATTCTAAGTGAAGTTGAATCAATTTGCAAAAGAATAATCATTATTAATAATGGCAAGATTATTGCTGATGATACCAAAGAAAATATAGCCAAAAACAGACTCAAAGAAACTGAACTAGACCTTATTATTTACAAAGATCCTGGAACAACGAAAGAATATTTTAATAAAAATGACATATTTACCCCAACTAAAATAGAAGAACAAGAGAGAGAAATCAATGTTTCATTAAAGCTTGAACATGATAAAACTGAAAAAGAACTTTTCAACTATATTGTAAGTAAAGGCATGATACTAAAAGCAATGATTCCAAAACATGAGAGTTTAGAAAAAATATTTAGCAAATTAACAAAGGAGAGAAAACAATGAAAATAGATCTAAGACAATCCTTAGCCTTGTCAAAAAAAGAATTAAAAGTTTTATTTGGTACATTAACTGCATATGTTGTAATGTTATTTTTCCTAATATTTGTAAATTTTTCTTTTATCTTCTTATCAGGATTTTTTATCAAAGATAATGCCTCATTAATGTCTTATTTTTCATCAATGCCTATCATTTTAATGTTAGTACTTCCAGCTCTTAGTATGGGAGTATTCTCAGAAGAACACAAAACAGGAAGTATTGAATTACTCTATGCACTACCAATAAGTCCACAAGAAATAGTACTGGGAAAATTCATTACACTTATAATATTTACATTAATACTTTTTGCTCTAACACTACCACTTACAATAATGACAATTTTCATGGGTGAATTTGACCTTGGTATAATATTCCTTCAATATTTAGGAATAGTCCTTTATTCTTACTCCGTACTTAGCATGGGAGTATTTATATCATCTATTACCAGAAGTCAAATAGTATCTTACATACTAAGTGTGTTTATCTTAATTATAATAGTATTTTCTGGAAAATTAGTAATGATATTTGGAAAAGACAATATATTTGGTCAAATACTCAACTTTATATCAATTACTAATCATTTTAGTTACTTTAATATGGGAATATTAAATATATCTGATCTTATCTACTTCATTACATTTGCAGTTACATTTTTAATGTTAAGTTCATATAGCATAAGATTAAAAAAATGGAGATAATGATTTTATGAAAAACAAACATAAAGAGATTCTAAATTTAACTTTAAATATTGCAATAATATTTCTGATCTTTTGTAACATATCTATTCTAATTTTTAAAATAGACTTTACTAAAAATAAAGCTTTTACAATTTCTAAGGTTACAAAAGACTTATTTTCAAATGCAAATGAAAAGATATATATCACCTATTACAATTCTGCAAGTCTTGGCAATTATTTTGCATTCCCAGAACAAATAAAAAACTTTTTAACAAGTTTTGCCGATTCGTCAAGTGGAAAAGTAATTTACAGAGACATAGATGCTGACAAATTAACCACTCCTTTAGAACAAATTGGAATTCCAGCTCAACAAATCGATCTAAGAGAGATCAATCAACTTTCAATACTCAAAATATACTCAGGCATTGAAATAAATTACGAAGGCAAACGTGAAGTACTTCCAATAGTAACAGAAATTAGCAACTTAGAATATGATCTTGCAAGCACACTCGATAAATTAATAAATAATACAAAAAAAGTATTAGGACTTGTGTTTGGAGATACAAAATTAAAAGCAACACATAAAAACTTCACAGAGATAATGCAGAAAGCTTTCAAAACAGAAATCAAAGAAATCAACATTAGCAATGAACAATTAAAAGATATAAATGGATTATTTATCATTGGATCTAAAGAAATAAATGAAGGGGTCTTAAAAAAAATTGATGAATTTATTGTTAATAATGGACGAGTTCTGATTGCTACAAGCAAAATTGATTATAATCCTCAAAACCCATACAACACGAACCCAATTAAATCTGAAATTTTCAATTTAATTGAAAGCTACGGTATTAAATATAATGACAATATTATACTTGATAAAAGAGCACCAAGCCTTTTCTTAGGAGGCAATTTTCAAACTTATTACCCATGGATTTTAATTGACAAGAGTAATATTATAGATCCCAATAATCCCTTACTTAAAAATTTTTACGATGCCATCATTCCTTGGAGTAATTCAATAGAGCTAATAGAAACTAAAAACAATGGTGAAATAAAATATTTACCCCTATTTGCAAGCTCTAAAGAATCTTGGCAAGTTAGCGACGAAGAAGTTGCAAGCATAGCTATGCATTCATTTAGCGTTCCAAAAACCTTTAACAAAGAAGATAAACAAAATATTCTTGGATATTCAATTGAAGGACAAATGAAAAGTTTATATAAAGATAAAAAATCTGAAAACTCAAAAATAATTTTATTAGGATCAAGCATGATATTTAGTGATTATATGTATAATGGTTCGCCTTCTAATTTTGAACTTGCAGGAAGAATCTCAGATTATTTAATGCAAAAAGAAGCATTCTTTAGCATTAAATCAAGAGAATTACGTTCAAAACTAAAATTTATAAATTCATCAAAAGAAATGTTAAATGCAAAATTCTCATTAATAATCATAAATTTAATCATATTGCCTATAGCAATAATAATATTTGGACTTATCAGATTTACCAAAAAAAGAAAAATTAACTAACTAAGGAGGGTTTATGGACAATAAAAAAATGTTGCTAGGAATGAGAGAAAATATCAAAATCATAATCATTGTAATACTAACATCTACGTTTCTGTTAGGAATAATATTTTCTTATCAAAATAGAGTTGCAAAACTTTTAGAAGAAAAACTGTTTGCAATAGATTTCAATCAAACTGCAAAAATTGAAACAGAACTTGAAGGGATCATTACAAAATCAGGAAAAGGATGGGAACTTCAATATAACGACATAAAGCTTCCAATTGACAACAAAAAAGTCAATGCCATGATTCAAGATCTAGAAAAACTTCAAAAAAATCAACTCGTAAGTAAAGACCCAAAAAAACATAAAGAACTAGGGATAAAAGAAAAGCCAGATTTCAAATTCTTTGACTATAAAAACCAATTGCTAACAGAAATATTTATTGGCAACTCAGGAGAAGGGGATTCAAGACTATCTTATATAAAAAGCAACGATGAAAATGTCTATTTAACAAATAACATTTTCCTATCCTACAAAGGCAACTCTTACAATACATTCGCAAATACTAAACTATTTGATGAACAAAACACAAAAGTAGAAACTTTATCTCTCAAAGTAATAAATAAACCAAAAAAAAATGAAGAAAATACAATACAAAATGATTATAATATATCTATCAAAGATGGTCTTTACTTCTTCAATCAAGAAGTATTACGCAAGGAAAGACTTTTACAAATGATTCAAGAGTTCACAACAGATGGACTTGAAACAGATAAAACTAAAATCAACGACTATGACCTCCAATATAATATCGAAATACAATGGAATAATAAAAGTGTTAACAATATTGATGTTTATTTCAACAAAGATGAAAAAAACAAAAACATACTAATTAAAAGAGATAATGACTTATATTACTATACTACTAGCAAGTGGGCTTTTTTTGATGTATTCAACATAGAAAGCAAACTAAAAACAAAAGATAATGCTCCTAATGAAGATCATCTAAAAGAAAATAATCATCACGATCACGACAAATGATATCTCGATATATGCGATATAAAATAAAGATAGAAAAACAAAAGTAGGCAAGAGATATTAAAAAAAGATAAGAATGTATAATGTACAATATCCTGCTCTTTGGCAGGATATTGTAATATATAACTAAACTAACAAAATCATTTCTTAATTCAAAATTAACTTTAACCATTTTTATAAAAATACTGTTTGCCAAAGAAGCCGGTTCCAATTTATCAGTCAACTTATAAATTGAATCATCTCTTGATTTATAAACTAATATTCCATTAACTGATGAGAGTAAATAATAAGAATTAACCAAATCATTATCAAATAAAGTCTTACTGAAATAATTTTCCAAATCTAAATCATTAAAAAAATTTATATTATACGATTTTACATCATTTATTAAATCTTCAAGATCAAAATCAATCTTATTTAAAAATGCATTAATGAAATAAAAAAAAGTCAAAAATAAAAATAAAATTGAAGTAATAAAAAATATAAAATAATATCTAATTAAATCAATAGCCTTACTCTCTTCCTAGTAAACGCTTAATTTTTTGCAAAATCTCATACTCTCTTTTAATTTTAAAACTACCACATTTAGGATTAGAATCAAGATCACTTTCTAATTGACTAATAAATTTAACTAATACATCACGTTCTTCATCACTTAACTGAATCTCACTTAAATAATCATTGTCATTAAATTTATTTATTATAGTTTCAACCCCAGCAAAACTAAAATCAGAAGCCTTATTATAATCTTGAATCCCCTGCTCCTTCAAAGGATATGAACCCACCTCTTTATCTTGCTCTAATTTTTCATCCAAATCACTTACCTCAGAATCATAAAGATTTTCCTCTTCTAAATCCTTAATACAACCTTGCAAATCTACACAATTCAAATCTGCCTTCAACACATCTTCAAAATTATCAAGCCTTTTTAAACCAGAAGTAATATTATCAATTTCCTGACTTTCTTTAAAATCACTATCATTAACAACATTACTGCTCCCGAGTAAAGACTCAGAATCACTCAAATTTACATCTACACTATCAATTTTATGAATATTAGTATCATGAAGCTCTCTTAATTCTTCATTTCCTTCCTTAAACTTTTCGATATTTAAATTTTCTAAGTTTTGACCTGAATATTCAATTTGCTCTAACCCATTATCTAAAGTAGAATTATGATCGCTTAAATTATCTTGTTCATGAGATAAAACATTTTTTGAATCTATACTTTTTGAATTGGAGATACCCTCATTGAGAACCAAATTATCTAAATTAATATCATTGGGTCCGCCTGAATCACTATTAACAGCCGAATTCTCATCAATGTTAGAAGCTCTTAAAAATTTATCATCATATAAGCTTGTCATCAATTCCTGAGCCTTACTACTATCACAATTACCAACATTATTAACTACACTAAGAGAAGAAGGCTCAATTAATGGATTATTACACTCTGATGTAGCAAAATTAACACCTAAAGGCGCCTCATCCCCTTTGCTAGGTAACAAACCAGGAATATCATAAGTATTACTCTCTGAAGTTGCAGATAAATCATGATTGATATCCACACCACTAGATTCATTACCAGAAACCTTTTCAAAAGATCTATTACCTACATCATTCACCAAATTATTGCTACTACTAAGACTCTTTTTGTTATCCCTAGAAATTTCATTAAGCCCTTCAAGCAAAGCATCTAACTCTTCTTGATCAAGTGAAATATTTGGCAAATTAGCTACTTCTTTTCTTATTGAATCACCAGACTCATCATCTCTAACATTAGTTTGACTCTTAATACCTAGAAGATTCATTGATTTCGAACCAAAATTGCCAATCTCCTCAAGAGAATTTACGCCATGCCCAAGTATTTCATCTTCAACCCTTGAAATACGACCCTCTACTTTTCTTAAATAATCAACTAACTCAACATGTCTTTGTTTCAAAGAATAATCAAGCTTCAATAATTTTTCATCTAAAAGATCTTTAATCTCCTCAGAACGTAGAGAAATAACTTGACCATTACCTGAATTATGCAAAAATACTTTATCTATATCGAATTCAACTTCTCTAGGCCCCTCCTTGATAAAAAAAGAATTTGTATGATTTTTCATGTTAAAAGCTCTTCTCCAAATCTATTTAAACAAAGATTATAAATACCCATAGTCAATACCTATACACTTGTAAATATAATATATTAAAGATATAATTACAAGGTAATATGTTGCTAACAAAAAAAATTATGTTATCTATTTATACAGGAGTGATAAGTTATTTCATAATTACACCTCTATTTGGAGAAACAGGCATTGTTAACTACAAAAAATTAAACAGTAATCTAAATTTAATGAAAAATTATATTGAAAAATTAAAAAAAATACAAAAAACATTAACAACAAAGTATATTAACTTACAAATATCTAAACCAGCAATTTTAAAAGAAGCAAGTAAACTAGGATATTATCCTAAAAACTCCATAATAATCAAAAGTCTTGATGAAGATGAAAACCACTATCAGGGCAATGTATTAAATATAAAACACACATCTGAAAATAAAAACATAGATCAAAATTTTTACTTAATATCAATAGTTATGTCACTAATCTTCTATTTTTTAATAAGTTATTTTGACAAAATAAAATCCGTACAAAAAAAGCTAAAGGAGAGAGAGTAACAACCGCATTTATTATAAAAAATATATCATATACATTACTTAATGCTATCATATCAACATTCTTTTGCATATCATTACTCAATATGTTTGCAGATAACAAACCAAATATCCCACTTATAAAAAAAAATATATTAAGAGAGTATTTGGAATATGTTGGAATACTTAAAAGTATTAAAAGCTATAAATTAATATATGATCTTGACACAAATATACCCTTAAGCAAAGACCATTTTGCTAAACATATTGCAGGTAGCATATACATAGTCTACAAAACAGAGTATAGAGGATTAATATGGGGAACATCTTACAATTCCCCACTTACAAAAGGAAAATACTCAATAAAAGTAATTTTTAACAAAATGAAAAACACATTAAAAATCTCAATTCCAGGCATTGTGCTATCTTATATAATGGCTATTTTACTTATTATCATCTGGACTTTATTTGTCAGAAATACAACTTTAAATAATATTTTAGACTACATAATGTTATTTCTGCATTCAATACCAAGAAATTTAACTGTAATATTAATGGTTGCTCTACTTTCCTACCTAAAAATAAATCCAAAAAATTTAATCATAGGTGGATTTGCATGGTTCTTTGCATTTTTCGTATTCAATGCTGTCATTTTTAAACAATCACTAGATCAAAATTTGTCCGAGTTTTACATAATAACTGCAAAATCAAGAGGAATAAAAAATTTCAAAATAATCACACTTCATGCACTAATTCCCTCTCTCTCTCCATTAATTACGAATCTCAGACCTGTTCTTATAACAGCTTTATTTGGCTCGTCTTTTATTGAGACAATGTTTGGAATTGACGGAGTTGGCGCTCTAACAATTAACGCCATCAAAAATAATGATTATATTATATATAGAGACCTGCTCTTTGTTGGTGTATTTGTTATGCTCATACCCAATTTAATAACAGACATTCTCACATATAAAATTAACCCTTATAAAGGAATATTAGAGTAATGCTTAAATTACAAAAATTATACATTATGTCATTGTTAGGAATAGCCATTTTATTTTTAATAATAATTCCTAAACTAATTAATGAAAATTCAAAATTCACAATATACAAAAAAGATCCAAATAAAATATACATCCAAACAACAAACAAACTACCTCAAGCACCAACAAGAACAAATCCACTAGGAACGGATAAAATAGGCAGAGATATACTGGCAAGACTAATACTTGCCACCAGAAATTCTCTTTTACTTGCATTTAGTTACTCAACAATTTCTGCAATACTTGGAATCTTTATAGGCATAACAATAGGAAACTTAAAATTTAAGACTTGCTTGATAATATCAAAATCAATAGAATCAATACAGACCATACCATTTTCTTATATATTAATGCTAATTTTTTATTACTCTTCAAAACAAAAAAACTATAACATATTGGAAGTTGCCATTACCTTAGCATTAATACACGGTTGGATCAAACTTTCATTCATAACAAGAAATATCACATTATTAACTAAAAACCTTGATTATGTTAATGCAAGCAAGACTATGGGTGCAAGTAAATTTAGAATAATCATATATCATATATTTCCAGAAGTTTTCTCATCAATATCATCAATAATTCCTCTACAAATCTCAAAAAGTTTAACTACTTTCGAAGTAGTAAATTTCTTACAAAGAACAGAAAGAAGTTCATATCCAAGCCTTGGAGAACTTTTAGGGTACATTGAAATGGGACAAGAATACTTTTGGATATGGGCAAATCCACTCATTATATTACTAATCATTAATATTATATTAGCAACAATAAGTCTCAAACTTAAAAAAAATATGAAAGCTTATATTTCATCATGAAATTACAATCAAATCAGTCTCGGTGCAAATTTTTCCAAAAAACAATTTGCACAATTCTTACTACGTGACGTACAAATATCTCTTCCATGTTTATTAATAGACATGGAAAATTTATATTGCTTAGCATCAGGTATTTTACTCTTTAAATCTAATTCAATTTTCAAAGGCGTTCTCTCAAGGGTAATCCCATGTCTAATAACAACTCTACTAAAATGAGTATCTACAATTATAGCAGGCTTATCATAAACAACTCCAAGAATAACATTGGCAGTTTTTCTACCTACTCCTGGCAAAGATACAAGATCGAAAATATTATTTGGAATAGTACCTTTAAATTTTTCTAAAATCATTCGCGCACAATTTATAATATTCTTAGATTTATTTGAATAAAATCCTAGTTTATAAATCAAATTCTCAACATCTATCAAATCAGCATACGCCAAACTTTCAAAATCCTTATATTTCTTAAAAAGTTCAGGTGCAATTTTATTGACCATATTATCAGTTGTCCTCGCACTCAAAATTACCATTATCAAAAGCTCATAATTATTTCTAAAATTTAAAAAAGGTTTAACATCTGGATACCTAGACAAAGCTTCATCTACAATTAAATTAATGTTAAGCATAGAATCATTATAAAACATCCATAATTCTAATAAAACATAAGTAATAAATATTTTGATTGACAAGGGTTTTTCAACATGATATACTCAATTTTAAGCTCAAAAGCGCTAATAGCTCAACTGGATAGAGCAACAGACTTCTAATCTGTAGGTTTTAGGTTCGAGTCCTAATTGGCGCGTAATTTTTTCGGGACATGGCCTAGTGGCTAAGGCACCTGCTTTGGGAGCAGGGGATCGTGAGTTCGAATCTCACTGTCCCGATTTTCTTTATAATAAAAGGAAGAACAAAATCTTGTTCTTCCTTTTCCAATTACTCAAACACTTTATAATAAAAATAATTTAAGGTATCTTTTTCAAGGTGTTTAAATCTAAAGTAATAATCTTTTTAGAAGCATCTTGCAAATAAATATGTCCTTTATTAACAGTAAAACTTGTAAATGGTAAAACTTCATCTTCTGATAAAATAAACTTACTCAAGTCTCTTGAAGAAAATTTTGCTAATTTCCAAATATTATTATCCTTAACAACAACCAAAATCATTTCTGAATCAACAAAAAGAGAAGAATCTCTACTTAACTCAAAGCTTGCCTCAGATTTAACTTTTAAATTCTCTGATTTACTAAGCAACTGAAGCTTTGCAATACCTGAACAAAATTTTATAGCTACAAAATCATCTTTTCTCTCATAAATCCCATACCTTCTAATACCATGCTGATAACCCTTATCCAATTGCTTTTCATCCGAACCAATAACCCTAAGAACGCCTAAATTCGTCTTGGGATTTAAAATCTCTAAAAATACAGGCTTATGACTTTCCTTTTCAAGAGATAATTTACCTGTACTTTCAGGTTGACCCGATTTTTCTTTGGCCTTTAAGGGCTTATTGGATAAACGATTAAATTTCTTGTTTGCAACACTAGAAATGTTATTAGAAGCATTAGCAGTAGCTTTTTTAAGCTCTTTTTTCAACTTCTCAGCTGATTTAAATTTTTCATTTTTCTTTACTGGACTTACTGCTACAGGCTTGGGCAAATTTTTATCTTTACTTTTTTTATCAAGGCTTTCCTGTACCTTAACCTTACCTTGAAGTTTATTCCTTTTACCTCGTGTTACCGGATTTATTGCTACAGGTTTAGATAAATTTTTATCTTTATTTTTCTTATCAAGGCTTTCCTGTCTCCTATCCTTAACTGCATCTCTTTTGTCTAATTTTTTCTGGGAATTATCTAATTCGTTCTTCGACTCTTTAAGCCCACCTATTTTATCCTTTAAAGAATCTCTTTTGAGCATCTTATCATCAATTTGCTTCTTAATCGCTTCCCTTTCAGAATCATCAGTAGACCTCTCAAGTTGCTCTTCCAAATCCTCAATAGCTTCATTTAATTTCAATTTTTCATCTACTTTCGGTGAACTTATGTCCCCAGGTTTTGGTAAATTTTTACCTTGATTCTCCTTATCAATACCTTCTTGTATCTTATCTCTAACAACATCCCTTTGCCTATCTAATCTCTCTTGAGAACTGTCTAATTTTTTCTGTGACTTCTTAAGCACATCTGTCTTATCATTTAAAATATCCCTCTCGGTTATCTTATCGTCAATTTGCTTATTAATATCTTCCTTTTCAGAATCATCAGTAGCCTTCTCAAGCTGTTTTCTTAAGTTATCAATAGTCTCTGTTAATTCATCATCAATGTTTTTCAAAGTAACAGATTCAATATCAATTTTTTCCTGATCAACATCACGTATCTCATCCTGAATATCGGTTAAGTCTCTTGCAAAGTCTGTACCAACTCCTTCATTTTCACTTAAAAGCGATATAACTACCTTTTCTGTAACTATTTTGTCAAGATCAACATCAGATTCGATGTTGCCAGATAAAATATTTCTCTTAAGAGGAATAAAAATATGAGTTTTCCCAGCCCACTGACTATAGACTCTTGAAAGTCCTACATTATTTTTACTTAAGTCTTTAAGAGCAGGTTGAATATAAGCATCATTATAATAATCCAAATCACCTCGATAAGTAGCATTATATATTGTAATAGCTTTAGCAAGTAATTCAGCACTCTCTTTACTGTAATCAAAACCTGCCATTAAATACCCTGTAAGTATTTTTCTAAGATTTAAAATGCTATCAAGAGAAGACTTATCAGCAATAACAAAAACATCTGCACTACTCTTTTCATCCTTACCATCAATATACCTATTAACGTAATATTTATTATAATAATTAGATTTATTATTGATTAAATTCTTAGCTAAAAATTCACCAATACCTACTATTTGCTGGTATGTATCTTGAGAATCATAAGGACCTTGATAATTAACAAATTCAAGATCCATATTAACAAAATCTTTTAACTTCTTCTTATCAACTTCTCTAGCATGAAAAGTAAAAACATTGAAAAAGATGCATAAAAAAATAAAAAGTACCCGTATTCTTTCCATAATAAAATTCTCCCATAGTTAATCATAAATGCTATTATTAATTAACTAAATCGGTATAAATTTAACCATTAACTCTAACACATTTTAATAATTATGTATTTAGTAAATGATAACATAAAATTAGCAACAAAATGAATCAAAGAGACATAATAATTTCATTAACACACTGATTAATTCTGTCGGAAAAATTTTGTCTTTTTATAAATTTCAAAAGAGTTAAATATTTACTTTTATATCTTTTAAGATTATCTTCTGTAGAATTTAAAATTATCTTACGCAAGCTTAAAACAACAGCATAAGCTATATCTAAATTACCCTGATAATTCAATATTATGTACTGAATATAATTATATACAAGTTCATCTTGTTCATAATAATAATCGAACTTAGCAATACCTTTAACTAATTGAATCACATTGCTAATATCCTTTTCTTCAATTGCCATATTAATAAAACTCTTAACCGAAGCTGAATCATCAACATACATAAAATACTTATAAAGCTGCCCTCTTTGAACAATTCTATCAACTCCATTTTTTGGAGCAAGCCAATTATTAATAACTTTTTCATATAAATTTAAATATTTTTTAGGAAAACTACCATATTTCATCACCAGAGAATCTAGAGTACTTAAAAAATTATTATAAGTCTTCATGCTATATGTAGAATCCAACATTTCATCAAGAGCTAAATAAACATCCTCATGATCTACTAAAGATCTTTCTCTAAAATCTATCCTATTTTGATGATATCTATTACCTAATGTATGATTCCAAACAATAACATCAAGCTCATCTTTATATTCATAATAATAAGCAGTCAGTATCCAATTAAGTCCTCCAGTAATAATTATTCCAACATTAGCTACAAGTCCCGATATTTCTTTCATATCATCATACATATCAACCGGCTGAAAATATTCATCAATAGCTAAAACACCATTTGACTTTACGACAACAAAAAGACTCTTGTTATTATAAAGCATAGCTTCCTTAAGCTTTAAAGGTAAATCTTTAGAAAACATAAGTTCAAGGTTTCTACTTAAATTAAAAAAAATCCCATCATTAGAAACGGCTATATATTCTCCATTAAACTTTTCAAATAAAAAATTAATAGGATAATTTAAACTAATGGAACTTAATATATCACCAAAATCACTATCATAAACAACAACATCTCCGGATTGATAACCAACAATTATTTCATGATTAGTACTGAGCATTAATACATTGGGCAAAGACATAAGACTAGTAATCCATATTTGTTCTCCTTGAGAATTAAAAGCAAACATTTTACAATTGTCATTTGCAATATAAAAATTACCATTTTCAAGTACAACAGAAGAAGTAACTGCTTGACCTTCAATGTTGACCTCAAAAACCTTTTGACCATCACCAAGTCTTAAAGCAACAACTCTCCCATCAACCTGCGGGATTAAAATATAACCATTCCCAATTGAAGGAGCTTTTATAGGAGCAACATCTAATCTATATCTCCATATAAGCTTTCCTCTCCTAATCTTTTGAACTTCATTACGCCCCGTAATAACATAATATCCACTACCAAAATCCTTTAAAAGAAAAGGATAAGGAATGCGATCTAACCTATAAGAATATTTTTTATCTAAAGACATGGTATAAGTTATCAACCACCTATCTTTTGTCAATACCGTAATAGTATCACGTCTCTCATCAAGAATAGGACTTCCTAAAACTTGACCTGTTAAAGCTTTCTGAAAATAAAGATTAACATCTGCTGAAAGATAAACATAAGAACCTAAAAATACAAAAATGAAAATATTAAACTTCAAAAACACAAATATCCTGTAATGGTTAAATATCTAGCTATAGTTTCAAGCTCGCATGGCCTTCATAAAGCTTATCTCTTAGCTCCTTAACTTTAGGATCATCAATATACTCTGAAAAAGTCATAAAACGATCAATTATTCCATTAGGTGTAAATTCAATAATTCTATTAGCAATGGTATCAATAAATTGATGATCATGAGAAGTGAATAAAACAACTCCTTTAAAATCTTGAAGACCAGTATTTAAAGACGTAATTGCCTCAAGATCTAAATGATTAGTTGGTTGATCCAACAATAATACATTAGCACCGCTAAGCATTATTTTTGAAAGCAGACATCTTACCTTTTCACCCCCTGAAAGAACATTAACTCTTTTTAAAGCCTCGTCTTGACTAAAAAGCATTCGCCCCAAAAATCCCCGAATGTAAGTTTCATCCTGCTCTTTTGAATATTGTCTTAGCCAATCTACTAAGCTCAAATCTACAGTAAAATACTGTTCATTATCTTTCTTAAAGTATGCAAAATTAACGGTGGCCCCCCATTCATAATGCCCTTTATAATCTCTATCTTCATTGGTCACTATATCAAAAAGAGAACTTGCTGAGATTGGACTGCCCAAAAAAACAATTTTTTGCCCAGGTTCTACAACAATGCTAAACTTGTTTAAAATATGTTGCCCTTCAAATTCTTTAGTCAAATTTTTAATTGTAATAACATTTTTCCCAAGATCTCTCTCACTCTTAAAATTAACATAAGGAAACTTTCGCAAAGAAGGTTTTAGATCTTCAACCTTAATCTTATCAATTAATTTCTTTCTTGATGTTGCTTGTCTAGACTTAGATGCATTACTTGAAAATCTTTGAATAAAAGTCTTAAGTTCTGCTATTTTTTCTTCAGATCTTTTTTTAGCATCTTTTAGTTGCTTATTAAGAATTTGACTAGTTTCATACCAAAAATCATAGTTACCAATATAAACTTGAATTTTTCCATAATCAATATCAACAATATGAGTACAAACTTGATTTAAAAAATGCCTATCATGTGACACAACAATAACTGTATTTTCAAAATTAATCAAAAATTCTTCCAGCCACTTAATCGATTGAATATCAAGATTATTAGTAGGTTCATCAAGAAGTAATATATCAGGCTCTCCAAAAAGAGCCTGTGCTAAGAGCACTCTTACTCTTAAAGCCGCTTCAATATCTCTCATTAAGCTAGAATGAACAGACTCATCTATGCCCAACCCTTTAAGAAGTACTGCTGCATTAGACTCAGCCTCATAACCTCCAAGCTCGGCAAATTCCGCCTCAAGTTCTCCCGCTCTAATTCCATCTTCATCACTAAAATCAAGCTTTTCATAAATTTCATCTTTTTCCCTTTGCACAGCATAAAGGTTCTTGTGCCCCATAATCACAGTATCAATAACCCTGAAATCATCATAAGCAAATTGATTTTGCTCAAGTACAGCCATTCTTTGATTCTTAGCAATCAACACTTCACCCTTGCTAGGCTCAATTGTTCCACCTAAAACTTTCAAAAACGTACTTTTACCTGCACCATTAGCTCCAATTATACCATAACAATTTCCAGAAGAAAATTTAATATTAACATCTTTAAATAAAATTCTCTCTCCAAATGCAACTTCTAAATTATTTACTGCTATCAAACTATTTTTCCACCTAAAATTGATATTTTATTAAAAGAATTATCTTTAAAATTAAATGAAGTTTCAAGTATTATCTAAATATATTGACTTAATACTCAACTTTTTCGTATATTTATATTATCAAATTAAGGAGATGTTTGAAAATGAAAAATATTAAACCTTTAGCTGATAGAGTTTTAATAAGAATAAAAGAAGCCGAAAGTAAAACAACTTCAGGACTATATATACCAGAGAATGCAAAAGAAAAAACAAACATTGGGACAGTCATAGCTATTGGCTCTAACAAAGAAGATATTACTGTTAAAGTTGGCGACACAGTACTTTATGAAAAGTATGCTGGAGCTGCTGTAAAGATTGAAGATAAAGAACACTTAATTTTAAAAGCAAAAGAGATAATAGCTATTATAGAAGAATAAAAAACACAGAGAAACTAAACTTAAACTTTAGTTTCTCTTAAAAGGGCAAAAACCTTTAAATCAAGAGGTCATACCCTATTATCCTAATCAAACAAATTAAAATTCAGGCTTAACATATGATAATAGCAATATTATTTTTAGGAACAGTGCTCTGTTATTCATTTTCAAAGATAAAACCATATATTCAAGTAAATTTAAGGATGTTTATTATAACCCACAATATGGACTAGAAGAGAGTACCTATACATTCATCGAAGGTTGTGACTTGGATAAGGATCTTGTGCATCTACAAAGTGCAACAATTGCAGAACTAGGATTTGGAACGGGTCTTAATTTTATAGCACTTTTAAAACATTTACGAAAATTTAACCTCAGTACAAAAATTAATTATTACTCAATTGAAAAATTTCCACTAAAAAAAGAGCAAATCAAAAAAATATCACAATTCTTCATCAAAGATATACACTATTTTAAGATATTGCTTAAAAAATACCCTAAAACGCCAACAAAAAACATAAAGTACAAAATAACAAACAACATTAATTTAAAAATCTTAATTGGAGACGCTAAGGTAAAACTTAAAGAACTACCAAAATACATAGATTACTGGTTTTTAGATGGATTTAATCCAAGAACAAACCCCCAAATGTGGAATAAGGAAGTATTTACCACAATTTCACAAAAGAGCAAAATTGGAACAAAACTTTCAACATTCTCTGCAGCAAGAACTGTAAAAGATGGACTAAAACTCGCCCATTTTAATTACTCTAAAATAAAAGGATTTAACAACAAAAGACATATGATAAAAGCAAAAAAAGAACAATAAATTCATTTAAAAATTGAGCAAAAGGCAAAAACATAAATTTTCAAAACAGATCTTAATTTATTATAAAAAAAAGGCGTTTCAATAAAATCAACACCAAAAATATTGAATGTAAACACAATATAACTACAAATAATATCATAACTTAAGGATATTAACACTATCTCTTTAAACTATGAATATAACTGTTAATTTTTAAAATGAAAAAATCAAATTCTTTTAACTTTGACTTCTCAAGCTCAATAATCTCGCCAGGAGCATTCGATAGAAAATCTTGATTTTGAAGTTTTGCCAAAACTGAATGTTTAAGTCGCTCATATTTCTCTAGTTGTTTACCAAGTTTTGCAAGTTCCTTATCAGGATCTATTAGACTTTTAATATCTGCAAAACTCTCAAAATAAACATTAGGAACACCTATCATATCGTCATAATTTTCATTGTAAAAGATGGAATCAAAATTAATAAGCCTCTTAGCAATATATTCATACTTCTTAAAATATTTTTCGTATTTAAAAGTATCACCAAATCTCAAAGCAATATTAATTTTAATATTAGGAACTATATTAAATTCACTTCTAAGAGTCCTAATAGATATAATAAACTCTTTAAATAAATTAAATCTTTGATACTCTTCATTAAAATCTCTTTGACTAATACACTCAGGATACTTCTCTAAAGCTAATACATCATTCCAAGACATAATCTTAGAATAAATCTCTTCGGTAATAAAAGGTATAAAAGGATGCATAATAAGCAAAGATTCTTTCAAGAAAAAAATTAGCTTAGAAATAGTAATATTCTGAAGACTAATATCATCGCTATTTAAGTTAATTTTACTAATTTCAATATACCAATCACAAAAATCATTCCAAAAAAATTCATATACTGCTTTAGTAGCCTCATTATACTTATAATTTTTAAAAGCCCAATCTATAACAGAAACAGTTAAATTTAAACTCGTAAGTAACCATTTATCGACATCATCTAATTCAAAACTCTCTAATACTACCCTACCCGCTAAATTTGACAAAATGAATTTAGAGGCATTAAACACTTTGTTTAAAAACTTAGCTCCAAACATAAAATCTTTAATGTCAATATTCAAATCCTGACCTTGAACAGATAAAAACACAAGAGTAAAACGCAATGCATCACCTCCATATTGATCAATAATATCAAGGGGATCGATGCCATTACCTAAAGATTTTGACATTTTTCTACCCTTTTTGTCTCTTAAAAGAGGTGTTATATATATATCTTTAAAAGGAACTTGCCCTGTAAATTCAAGCCCCGCCATTACCATTCTTGCTACCCAGAAAAATATTATGTCATAAGCGGTAATTAAAGTATTTGTAGGATAATGATTCTTAAAATCAATAGTAACTTCTGGCCAACCAAGAGATGAAAATGGCCATAACCAAGAAGAAAACCAAGTATCAAGCACATCTGGATCTCTAACAAAACTCCTACCCTTATTCTCTTCACTTAATGAGGGATCAGATTCACTAACAATCATCTCTCCTGTAATAACATCATACCAGGCAGGTATTCTATGCCCCCAAACTAACTGCCTAGATATACACCAATCCCTAATATTTAACAACCAATGCTTATATGTATTTTCCCATTTTTTAGGATAAAACCTAATCTTATCGTCCATCAAAGCTTGTAAAGCAGCAGCTGCTAATGGTTTCATTCTCACAAACCACTGATTTGACAAATAAGGTTCAATAATCTCTCCAGATCTATGACAATGTCCAACCTGATGTTTATGAGCTTTAACATCTACTAAAAGCCCTTTATCTTTTAAATCTCTCTCTATCTTACTCCTTGCAGCAATAACACTTAAACCTTGATACTCAATTGGAACACTTTCATTCAATTTTGCATCCTTAGTTAAAATATTTATCTTAGCAAGATCATGTCTTTTCGCAATCTCAAAGTCATTAGGATCATGAGCAGGTGTTATCTTTAAAGCACCACTACCAAATTTCATATCAACATAACTATCTGCTATTACCTTAACCTTTCTATTTGCAATAGGAATTATAACCTCTCTACCAATCAAAGATTTATACCGAATATCATTAGGATTAACAGCAACAGCCACATCTCCAAACATTGTCTCAGGCCTAGTGGTTGCAACTTCAATAAAATTATCATCATCCAATAAATATTTAATAAAATAAATTTTTCCAACAACCTCCCTGTACTCAACCTCTTCATCACTAACAACACTTCCAGAACCCGGATCAAGGTTTACAAGATACTCTCCCTTATAAATTAATCCCTTATTATATAAATCAATAAAAACCTTATTAACAGCTTTACAAAGCCCAGCATCAAGAGTAAATCTTTCCTTAGAATGATCATAAGAAGCTCCCAGTTTCTCTATTTGTTTAACAATTATTTCTCTATGTTTATCCTTTAATTTAAAAAGTTTTTCAACAAATTCTTCACGACTAAAATCATCCTTACTTTTTCCAAGCTCTTTAAGCTGCTTTTCAAAAACCGCTTGAGTTGCAATTCCAGCATGATCTGTCCCAAAAAGCCAAAGAGTATTAGAACCTTTCATTCTCTTATAACGAACAAGAATATCTTGCAAAGTAAAATTAAGAGCATGTCCCATATGAAGAATTCCTGTCACATTTGGAGGAGGTGCTACCATGCTAAATTTAGGCTCAATCCTATTATCAGAACTAAACACACCATTATCTAGCCATTTTTTATAAACTTTATCTTCAAAAACTTTAGGATTATAATTTTTTGAAAGTTCATTATTCATTACTTAAGATTATCTCCTATAATATCAATTCGATTTAAATTTTTAAAAAGCTCATCGTAATTATTTGAATTCATAATATTATGAAAATATTCGCTACACCTCTCTTCTTCATTAAAATAAATTTTAAAGTACTTCTTAAGTCTATCAAAATCTTTAGTAAGACTCCACGTAGAATAAAAATCTATCACATGCAATTTTAGTATATTTAATCTAAAATTTAAATTATTACTCAAAAAGTTAGGTAAACCTTTTCTAAATAAGTTTAAATTCCTAAAAATCCCACGACCAAACATTACCCCATCAATAGAATGATTCATTATAATTTGATGAGCTTGTTCCAAATTTAAGATATCTCCATTACCAATAATTAAAGCAGAAGGATTGATTTGATTCCTGAGATCAACAAGTTTATCAAAAACAGTGACATCTATAGGCCCTTCACTTTGATGAATAGCAAGCCTGGGATGCACAGTCAACATATCAATACCTAATTTCAACAAAAATCCCAACCAATCCTCAACCTCAGGATAAAAAAATCCGTGTCTTGTTTTAACACTAAGAGGCAATTCAAATTTCAAACACGCCTCTTTACTTGCAATAATGATCTCACAAGCCAAGGATTTATTATTAATCAAAGCAGAACAAACACCTTTCTTGACTATCTTTTTCTTAGGACAGCCCATATTAAGATCAATACCCCAAAATCCTAAATCAGCCAAGATCTTTATTGCCTTAAAAAATTCATCAGGATCACTACCCCAAATTTGAGCAATCAAGGGCCGATTAAGTTCATCATTTTTTGTCAAAATATGTTGAATTGACTGTCTTGATTTATTTAAAAGTCCTTTTACAGAAATAAATTCGGTAAAATAAATATCGGGTTCACCCCTTCCATTCCCTATCAAATGAACCAAATTTCTAAAAACAGTATCTGTAACATCTTCCATTGGAGCCAAAATCATAATCGGACGACTAATATTGCTTAAAAAATTCATAAAATAAATAATATAATAAGACAACAGTATGGTAAAGAAACATACAAAATGAATATGCAATCAATAAACATACCTTTACAGGAGATAAAAATTTTAGTATTAACTTCAGATGACATTAAAATATTATTAAAAAGCAATAAACTATAATAACTTTCTCCAAAAACTTTCATTATCATGCAAACACCCATATTGCAATAAACAATCATATAAATTTAATATAGAAAAATTTCTCAACCAAAAATAATACTCAAACAATGAACTCAATTCACAACAATTCAAAATTACAAAAATTCAGAAAAAATATCTATAAAAATAATTTTAAAAAAGCATCAAAAATCACTACTTAAATTTTCCTTTATAAGGCAAAATATGGCAATTTCTCCATTTCGATGTCTTGAATACTCAAGTTACATCCCGTTTGATTAAAAAACCATAAGAATGATTGATTTATCATGCGAATATCTGAGACCAAAATTATTCTTTTTGTTTGTACATAATTTTGTTTAGTCCAGAACATAAATAAATCTCTGATGTTTTCAATATAAGCATATTTGCTTTGTTTTATATCTAAAAAGCAAAATTTAATATTGATTTTCGGAACTACAATTTAATTGATGATTTTCTATAGTCTATGTTTTTCATCAGTCTGTTTATTTTAATTTTTTTGTTTCATTTTCCATGTTTCGTATTATTGATTTTATAGTTATTTTACAATTTTATAGATCTATACATGATATCTCGTGAATGTGTTTTGATTTGCACATAAAGATTTGTTTTGTATGTATTATTAGTAATAATATAAATTGATTGCAAATTAAAAATCTTCTTGTCTTTTATTATATATATTCAATCTTTTTAAAGATTGATACATTTTTGAGGAGGAGCTTCTAAATAGAATTATTGCTTATTCTTTTCAACAATGGAGCCCATCGATTATTATGTTTTTTATGTCAGGCAAGATTAAATTGCTCTATTCTTAATTTTATTTTTTTGTTAATATCATGCTTTTTATGTGAAGATCATTTATAAACAAATGAAATTAACTATGTACTTATAGAAATAAAAAATTTTTGAGAAAACTCATGACAAAGTATAACAACAAAATTTATCAATCGAACTTTAAACATACCAAATAAATGACAAGTAAATTCTTTAAAAAAAAGAAAAATCAAAACGCTAATCTACAGCAATACTATCTCCTGGAATCTTAGTCTTTCGTACCAAAATATCTTTATATCCTGTGGATTTAATAAGTTCAACATTTTTATGAACATCATCAGCATAAGTAGGAATAAACACCGTAAAAAAAGGACCATGAGCATTTACTAAAACATTAAGTCCAACTTTTTGAAGTATTCTATAAGCTCTCTGAGCATAATCTTTAGTCTTATAAGAACCAACTTGTATATAAAAATCTGGTTCTTTAATCGAACTATCCAAAACCTTTTCTGCAACCTCAGAATGATCTTTACCTAAATCAGCATCTCTGTTTAATTTTGAAGTAGCAACAACAAGATCACCCCTAGAAGGAGCCTCCGTATTAACAGATTCCTTGAATTCTTGTGTTATAACATTCTTTTCATCTAATCCTTCCAATACTTCAATTTTTACAGGCGCTACACCTATCCCTAAAAAATCCAGCTTCTCAGCAGCAAATTTCGATAAATCAATTATCCTATCCTTTCTAAAAGGACCCCTATCATTAATTCTTACAACAACTGTCCTATTATTAAGTAAATTAGTAACTCTTACAACAGTATTAAATGGAAGTTCTTTGTGGGCAGCTGTAAGAGCTGTCATATCAAATTTTTCACCATTAGCAGTAAGTTTACCATGAAAAGCCTCTCCATACCATGAAGCAAGCCCCACAGTAGCACTATTTAATTGAGTAACAGCAAAAAACAAAAATAAAAATCCAAATCGAATATCCATAAGATTAAATAAATTTATCATAAAATACATTGTACCATATAGCATATTATAATATAAAGCTTAAGACTTATAACACAAAACCAATCGAACAAGTTAAACTAAATTGTTTATTTTCAATTTTTTTGCTTTAATAAATAAATAAGTAAAATCAATAGGAAATGATATTAATGAAAACAGAAATTATAGAACAATCTGAGATAAAAAAAGCAGCAAAATTTATAAAGGCAGGAGAATTAGTAGTATTTCCTACAGAAACAGTATATGGCATTGGGGCTGATGCATATAATGACGACGCCATACGAATGATTTTTTTAGTCAAGAAACGTCCTATCACAAATCCCTTAATAGTACATGTTGACTCAATAAAAAAAATAAATGAAATTGTAGAATATATACCAAAAAGTGCAATGATCTTAATGCGAAAATTCACCCCAGGGCCTTTAACATTTATACTAAAAAATTCAGGTAAAATATCTAATTTCATAAGCGGGGGACTTGACAGCATAGCAGTAAGAATACCATCAGAACCTGTAGCCCTAAAATTAATAAAGATGAGCGGAGTCCCAATTGCAGCACCATCAGCAAATCTATCAAGACGTCCCAGCGCCACTAATTTTGCAATGGCCATAGGTGAACTTGATGGTCTAGTTAAAGGAATCATCAAAAAAAATGGGGAAACAAAAATTGGAATAGAATCAACAGTTATAGGATTTGATCCTAAGGGCAATATATCAATACTAAGACCAGGTGCAATTACAAAAGAAATGATAGAAAAAGAGCTTAAGGGAAAATTTAGAGTCGAATATTCAATAGGCAAAAACGTGCTATCTCAATCACCTGGAAACCTATTAGAACATTACAGACCAAGCATACCCGTTTATCTATTTAAGCAAACAGATAATATAAGGTGGTATGTAGCAAGAAAAGATACAAAAGTGCTTATCACAAGAGATACTCTTAAGTCATATTGGTTTAATAAACTTTGGAATATGAATAATATATGTGTATTTAACACATTAGAAGAATATGCACAAAATATTTACAAAGTCTTTGTAGAAGCTGAGACAGTATACAAACAAATACTTGCCGAATTTGTAGATAACAATAAGCTTGGATATTCAATTAACAATAGACTTGAAAAAGCCAGTCTAAATAAATTTATTTTTTCAAAGCAAGATAATATAAATTAAAATTAACTACCCAATAATTTCAAATATTTAAGGGCAATAGGATCGCTTGAATCATATTCAAGAACTATTTTAAAATATTCCTCGGCCTCTTTTTTGTATCCCATCTTTAGATAAAGAATCCCAAGATTTGAAATAATTTTGATATTATCGGGTTCAATATTTAAAGCATTATGTAAAAATTTAAGACTATCATCAAACTCAAGAAGTTCCATCAAACAGATTGCAAGCTCATTCATAGCATCTACATTTTTAGCATCAAGAGATAATACTTTAAGAAAAGCATCTTTTGCCTCAGAATAAAAACCCTTTCTTCTATATCCCCACCCAAGCAAAAACCAAGCATTCCAAGAATCTTCATGACATTCTAAAAGTTTAACAAGTTCAGAAATCGCTTTATCTTCCTTTGATAAAATTATCAGCTCATATATTCTCTCAAGCTTTAAAGACAAACTTTTATGAACTCCTATAACATTCAAAATCTCACTCACCTTCTTTTTCAATCTTAAATTATTAGAAATTTTTAAATAATGCGCAAACAACTCCTGAGCTCTGTCTAATTTACGCTGCTTAACAAAAAAAAATCCAGCATTTGCAAATACATTTTCATTTGGACTTTTAAATTTTAAAAGTTTCTCATAAATCTCTAAAGCATTTTGATTACTAGTAAAGGCATTCATACTTTGATCAACCCTTAAAAAATTTTCAGCCATCCTTTCATATAATAATGCCAAATTAAAAAGCAAAATCTCATTATCATTATCAATGCCTTTTAATGCTAAAAAAATCTCAAGAGCCAAATTATAATCTCCTTCATCAATCTTAGTAAGTCCAACATGAATGAGCATATTTACAACATTAGGGTTTAAAGCTAAGAGAAGCTTTTTATAATAAGGTAAATTAACATTACCTTGATCATACGCCGAAATCTTAAGAATCGCAGACATAACAGCCTCAAAATTAAGCTCATCTTGAGAAAAATACTGAACATCACCAACCTCAACAGGTAAAAGTATCTTAGGATCAAATGTAAAATCTCGAATTTGATTTGTAAAATCCTCTGGAAGAGAAATATAAACAATATTCTTAAGCATAAATATCCTAATTAAAATAATCATGAATTAACATAGTATAATCAAGAGGGATTTTTTCTTCACAAAATGCCATACCTAAAGCTAAAACCTTACCATTAGGAGTCTGAATAACACTCAAATTTCTTGCCTTACCAACAATAGATACTTTCTTGCCTGCAATATCAAAACTTAAAGTTAACCCAGTATTATTTTCATCTATTCCCTCATAATCAAAATAAGATATTAAAAGAGCACCGCCATAAGACATGTCTTTAATTAAGCATTTATGCTTAACACCATTAACTTCAATAAAAGCTCTATCAGAACTAAGATTAAGTTTTCTAAGCGAATCCTTATCAATAATAATACGCTCATGAATTCTTTGATTCTGCCCAAGCTTTAGATCAAGTAACTTGCCAATCTTAACTGCAACCTCTCCTGGAAGAGGAGATAAAAAATCTAGAGTTAACAAATTATACTCCTTATCTTGAACAGAACAAGAAGATGCATTTAACAACTTCACAACCAAAGAAGGAATAAAAAAAGACTCATCTCCAACATTATCAAAGCTCTTAAAATGAATAGTACCTGAATTGCCATTTTGTGCCAAAATAGGCAAGACTTTATCTTCTTGTAAAATAAGCTTGATAGCATTCATAGAAATAGAATAAATTACACCATATGCCACGTAATTACCAACTCTAACTTCAACAGAATTTTTAATATTAAGAAAACTGTTAATCTCTGTACTCATCTTAATTTCCTTACCCCTATATTTAGCTTCATAAGACTTTATTTTCCTAGACAAAAACATAAACCTCTCCTTGAAATCTAACAAACATGCTGAAATTGACATTCAGGAACTTCAAATCAATAAAATTCAAAAATTTTAAGTTATGCATACGCTTAAAAATAATTCTATCCCAAAATATTAGATACAACCAATAGTCAATAACTTATTCGACCATATATCAGAAAATCTGATTTATACCCCAAATAAAACCAAAGTCATTAGTTATTCGTAATTCTAACTTATCAACAAAAAAAACAATAGTTTAAAGTATAGACTTACTCTAAACTATACTTTCATCCTTTGCCAATGTAAATGCATATTTAAAATCCAAATAGCATACATAAGAAGGGATTATAACAATAATTCAACATTAACCACAACTCATAAAAAATTTCAATTCCAACATTTTTATAGTATAATGATATTGAAAGGACATAACTTGCAAAATCTTAACTTTAGTACAAAAGCTAAAACACTAATTTACCTAACATATCTTACTATTAGTTTTTCTATTATTTTATTATCAATTGCGATAGTGGAGACTATAAACATTCAAAAAGACAAGAAATTTGGGGATGTAAACCCTGCTATACCTTCAAAACTCTTTGACACCAATGGCAAGATAATAACACAATTTATATCGGATGAGAATAGAGAACTACTATCTTTAAGAGAAATGCCCAACAACTTAATAAGAACACTTTTAATACGAGAAGATCTCAGTTTTTTCTTTCACAGAGGTTTTTCAATAATGGGAATTCTCAGAGCTGCTTTTAATATTGCGATTGGAAGATATTTTTCAGGAGGCAGTACTTTAACACAACAATTATCAAAACTTCTATATACTAATCAAGCAAGACGATCAATCTTAAGGAAACTCAATGAAATTTGGTGGGCTATACAACTTGAAAAAAAACTATCAAAATATGAAATACTTGAAAAATATTTAAATAAAGTCTACTTTGGAAACGGAAATTACGGAGTAGTAGCAGCATCGAAATTTTTCTTCAACAAAAACGTAAAAGATATTAACACAGCAGAAGCAGTTTTAATGATTATACAACTACCAAACGCAAAACTTTATTCACCATTTTATAACCCAGAATTCGCTAAAAAAATACAAAAAGCAGTATTAAATCAAGTCATATCTAATGGTATCATTAGTCCTGAACTAGCTGAAAATGAATTTAATGAGTATTGGAAAAATTACGATTGGACTCGCACGGCAGACATATCGGCTGTCTCTGATAAAGAGGATCATGCCCCTTACTTCTCAGAATACATACGACAGAGAATAATGAAACATCTTCCAGCAGGAGCAAATATATATAAAGATGGATATTCAATATACACAACGCTTGACCTTGACGCACAGAAATATGCAGATGAAGTTACACAAGAAATGATTACAAAAACAAGAAAAATGTATAATTCTACAAAATTATCTGAAACACTGATCATTAACTCAGAAATAGTACCTGTCATTGACACAATATCTGATTTGTTTGGAATAAGAAGCACTAGAATAAATGGAAGACAATACAAAAAATTAAAAATGAGAAAATTTTATGAAGACAACATTGACTTAATTGCAAGCTTTGCAGCAATATTAGGAATTGATAAAATAGACAAAGCAACAAAAGAATATACAATAAACAATAAAACAAAGCCAAACTTAATTGTACAACCAGAAGGTGCATTAATAGCTCTAGATACCACAACAGGTGCAATAAAAGCAATGGTTGGAGGAAGCGGATATAGAAAGGGAAGCGAATTTAATAGAGCAACCCAAGCAAAAATACAACCTGGAAGTGCATTTAAAGTCCTATACTTCTCAGCTGCTATTGAACTGAAAAAGATCACAGCTGCAACAATGTTTTCAGACTCGCCAGTTGCATTTTTCAACCAAGAAGGCGAGCTTTATGCCCCTGAAAATTACGGAGGAAAATGGAGAGGCAACGTATTAACACGCACAGTACTAGCTTTATCCTTAAATATTCCCGCCCTTAGAATACTAGATACATTAGGATTTGAAAATGCCATTAAATATTCAGCCAAATTACTAGGCATCAAAGATCAAAATGAAATAAAAAAAACTTTTCCTAGGGTATATCCCCTTGCACTCGGTGTCATCTCAACCTCTCCAATACAAATGGCAAGAGCATTCGCAATTTTAGGCAACAATGGCAAAGAAGTAGAACCATATGGCATCAGATATATTGAAGATAGAAATGGAAAACTAATAGCAAATGTAGAATCTGAAACACTAACAACAATTAAAAATAAAGGAACTAATGCACAAATAGTATCTCCTCAAACTGCCTATATTATGACAGACATGTTGAAATCAACAATTCAATATGGAACCTTATCGAATCAAAGATATACAAACCTTAAAGATTTCAAATCTGACATTGCAGGAAAATCAGGAACCACGCAAAACTGGTCTGATGGCTGGACAATAGGATATTCGCCTTACATAACCACAGCTCTATGGGTTGGATTTGATAAAAAGGGATATTCATTAGGAATTGCTGGAACAGGAACAGGACTTGCTGGTCCTAGTTGGGGCAAATTTATGGCAAAATACCATAAAAACTTGCCTAAAAAGGTTTTCATAAGACCTAAAGGAATCGTTAATGTGCAAGTACAATCAGCAACAGGATTATTACCAGAAGGAATACCTAATGAAACAACAATAAATGAAATATTTATTGCAGGGACTCAACCATTTGAAAAGTCAAAATATTATGAAAATAAATCTGAATTTTTAAACAAAATGGAATTTAATGTTTATGGAATAGATAAGATAGATGACAATGATGAATTAGACATTAATACCAACGAATTTGAATATCTTATGAATGATTTTAACCAATTAAATGCAATAGAAAACAAAACAGAAACTAACAACGATATCAATCAAACTAATAATAGTCATTTGAATAGTGATTTAGAACATGAATACAATCAAGAAAATATAAATCATGATATGCCAGATATAAAAACAGAAAATAATATTAATAACACAAGAAGAGATGATAATATTAATGTAGACGATACTAATATAGATAATAATACTCACACAGATAAGATAGACACAGAAAAAAATGTAGAAATTAAAGCAAATGAGACTGAGGATAATACAAAAATTAAGTCAAATTCTCTTCAAGATGAAAATAAACAAATTGATGAAAATATACATAAAGATGTAAATGGAGAAAATATTCAATTGGATTAATAAAAATGTTAATAGATTTAGAGCAAATAAAAATTAAAAGAAGGGTCAGACAAAATATAGGGGATACCACAACCCTTAAAGAAAGTATCAAAAAACATGGTTTGATTTACCCAATCATAATAGATAAAAACAAAAACCTAGTAGCAGGTTTTAGAAGATACCAGGTATTAAAAGAACTTGGATATAAAGAAGTCAATGTCAAGGTAATTCCCATAGAAGATAAAAAAACTTTACTTGAAATCGAACTTGATGAAAATAATATAAGAAAATCATTTACAAAAAGCGAAGCAGAGGTAGGAGAAGAGCAATTAAAATATTATTCAGAAAAAAACATAATAATAAGATTTTTTAAACTTATTATACTTAAAATTAAAAAAATATTTAAAATTAAAAAAATAAAATAAAACTCAAATATACAAAAACCATTGGAGGATGCTTTATGCTTAAATATATCAACCTTAATAAACTTAAAAGTTTCCAAGAATTAAGACAAACCAATCCTGAAGCAATAAAAAAGAATCTAAATGAAGACAGAATAAAAAAGTACGACATCAAAATAGAAGGATATCAAGTACATTATAACTACGCTACAAAACAAATTAACGAAAATCACCTAAAAATATTTCAAAATTTAAGCGACGAAGTAAATCTCATAGAAAAATATAAAGAAATTATTGACGGAAAACACATCAATATCAGCGAAAACAGAAAGGTTCTGCACCATTTGACAAGGGGACAACTTGGCATAGACGTCATAGAAAATAATGAAAATATGAGAGAATTTTTTGAAAGCGAGCTTAAAAAAATTTTTAAATTTGCAAAACAAATTCAAAACGGAGCAATTAAGAGCATTCATGGAAAAATCTTTAAAAATATAGTCCAAATCGGAATTGGGGGCTCAAGTCTTGGTCCAAAAGCACTATACACTGCAATCAAAAATTATGCCAAACAAAAAAATTTACATCTAATGAAAGCCTATTTTATTTCAAATGTTGACCCAGATGAAGCAGCAGAAGTCTTAAATGAAATAGATC
This sequence comes from Borrelia coriaceae, assembly GCF_023035295.1. Lineage (NCBI taxonomy): Bacteria > Pseudomonadati > Spirochaetota > Spirochaetia > Spirochaetales > Borreliaceae > Borrelia > Borrelia coriaceae. The sequence goes on along the minus strand of NZ_CP075076.1, from coordinate 775,284 downwards.
TGCAAGAAACACTATTTATCATAGTATCAAAAAGCGGAACCACACTAGAAACAGCATCTAATATGCAATTTTTAATTAAAAAGTTAGAAGATAATGGAATCAAAGAATACCAAAAACAAATTATAATCATTACATCAAAGGGAAGTATGTTAGCGCTTGAACAAGGATATCTTGAATATTTCTTTATGCACGATTCAATCGGTGGAAGATTTTCACCAACATCAGCTGTTGGGCTCACCCTAATTACTCTTTGCTTCACAGAAAACATTACAAAAGAAATATTGAAAGGAGCTTTTGAAGCTGATAAACAAGCATTAAACAAAAATGTAAGAGAAAATGCGCCTCTCCTAGCAGCATTAATTAGTATATACGAAAGTAATATTCTAAACTATAGCAGTAACTGTATTATTGCATATTCAAAAGCAATGGAAAACTTTTATCTTCATCTGCAGCAACTTGAAATGGAAAGTAATGGAAAAAGTGTAAACAGATTTGGAGACAAAATTGATTATAAAACAGTAAGAATAATTTGGGGGGGAATTGGAACAGACGCTCAACATTCATTTTTCCAAATGCTTCATCAAGGAACAGAAATAGTGCCAATGGATTTAATAGGTTTCAGTGAATCTCAACTAAAACAAGACATCATTGTAGAGGAAACATCAAACAATAATAAACTAAAAGCAAATTTAATAGCTCAAATAATTGCATTCTCCTACGGAAAAGAAGATAAAAACAAAAATAAAAACTTTGAAGGTGAAAGACCTTCTGCATTAATATATGCAAAAGAGCTTACACCTTATACATTAGGTGCAATACTATCTCACTATGAGAACAAGGTAATGTTTGAAGGATTCTTACTAAATATAAACTCATTCGACCAAGAAGGAGTTCAACTTGGCAAAGTCATTGCCACTAAAATTTTAAAAAATGATGACTTAAAAGATGAAATAATCAAATCTTATGATAATCTACTCCAATAACAAAAAATAATACAATTAAATTATAAGGACTTAATATGATTAAAACCACGTATATTATATCAAAATTCACCAATAAGAGGTAAAAACGATGAATGCAATAATAATATATACACTACTCAACATCACAATCATGCTTATATTAATAGGATTTTTATATTTTTTACACAAAAAACACATATCATTTACAAAAAGAATACTGATAGCCTTAGGATTAGGAATAGTATCTGGCATAACTATGAAATATTGCTATGAAGCAGAATCAGCAATATTAAAAGAAAGTATTAAGTGGATTAACGTCTTAGGCATAGGATATATAAGACTAATTAAAATGATGGTAATACCACTCATAATTGTTTCAATAATATCTGCAATAGTAAAATTAACCAATAGCACAGACATTTGGAAAATGAGCCTATCTGTAATATTCATACTTATATTTACAGCAGGACTTGCTGCAATAATTGGAGTTTGTACATCTTTGTTCTTTCAGTTAACAGCAGAAGGACTCCAATCTGGAGTAAATGAAATTACACAAGGCCAAAAACTAAATCAAGGTCTTGAACGACTAAAAGAAACTCCAATTACACAAAAACTATCAGAACTTATCCCTGAAAATATATTTGCAGATATGGCAGGAACAAGGCCAAACTCAACAATTGGAATAGTAATATTTGCTGGCTTGGTAGGCATTGTTGCTCTTAGAGTTGCAAAAAAAAAACCAGAATCAATAGAATTCTTCAAACAAATAATGTCTACAGCACAAGATTTGACCTCAGGAATGATAGTTCTAATTTTAAAGTCAACACCCTATGCTATATTAGCGATGATTACAAAAATAATGGCAACAAGTGATATTTCAAGCATCATAAAACTTGGAAAATTCGCACTCGCGTCTTATATTGCTATTGGAATTATACTTTTAATGCACATGACATTAATTGGAATTAACAGACTAAATCCTATTATTTTCCTTAAAAAAGCATGGCCAGTTCTAACATTTGCATTTATATCTCGTTCTAGCGCAGCAACAATACCTGTTAATGTAGAAGTACAAACTAAACAATTAGGAGTCAGCGAAGGTATTGCAAATCTTGCAAGTGCATTTGGAACATCTATTGGACAAAATGGTTGTGCAGCACTACACCCTGCCATGCTGGCAATAATGATTGCCCCTACCCAAGGAATAAACCCAACAGATCCCTTATTCTTACTACAACTAATAGGAATAATAATAATAACTTCATTCGGAGTAGCTGGAGCTGGAGGGGGGGCAACAATAGCTTCCTTAATGGTTCTCTCAGCAATGAATTTACCCGTTGGACTTGTTGGACTCATAATATCCATTGAACCTCTAATTGATATGGGTAGAACATCTATTAATGTAAGCGGTTCAATGGTAGCAGGAATAATAACAGCCAAAAACCTTAATCAATTAGACAGTGATACTTATAATAATCAAAATGAAATAAAACAATAAGGAATTTGTATGAAAATAATAATTATTGGGGGAACTGCCGCAGGAACTAGCGCTGCTGCAAAAGCTAAACGAACAAATCAAGAATTAAAAATCACCATATACGAAAAAACAAATACTACATCTTTTGGTGCTTGCGGACTACCATACTTCATTGGAGGCTTTTTTGATGAACCAAACAAAATGATAGCCAGAACACCTGATGAATTTGAACAAAATGGAATATCAGTATTCACTGAACATGAGGTTATAAAAGTAGACATAAAAAATAATACCATTAAAGTAAAAAACCTTAAAACAAACCAAATATTTAATGATACTTATGATAAATTAATGATTGCAACAGGAGGCAACCCTATAATACCCCCAATCAGCAATATCCAAATAAATAACTTTTATACTCTAAGAAACATCAAAAATGGACAGGAAATAAAAGAACGTTTCAAGAGGAAAGAAATAAAAGACATAGTAATAATCGGAGCTGGATATATTGGAATTGAAATGGTAGAAGCTGCTAAAGCTTTAAACAAAAATGTAAGAATAATTCAACTAGATAAAAGAATATTAACTGAATCGTTTGATAAAGAAATCACCAATATAATGGAAGAAGAACTAATCAAAAACAATATTCTACTCCACACAGATGAATTTGCAAAAAGTTTAATAGGAAAAGAAAAAGTTGAAGGCATTATTACAAATAAATCAGAATATAAGGCAGATCTTGTAATTCTTTCGACCGGCATCAAACCTGCTACTGAATTTTTAGAAGGTCAACTTGAAACATTACCAAATGGTGCAATAATTGTCAACGAATATGGCGAAACTAGTTCAAAAAATATTTTCTCTGCAGGAGATTGCGCCACAATTTATAATATTGTAAGTAAGAAAAATGATTATATTCCCCTTGCAACAACAGCCAACAAATTAGGCAAGGTCATTGGTGAAAATTTAGCAGGCAAGCATGTTCCTTTTAAAGGCACACTAGGGTCTGCATCCATTAAAGTCCTATCTCTTGAAGCAGCCAGAGCTGGTCTTACAGAAGAAAATGCCTTAAGACTCGGCATTAAATATAAAACAGTATTTATCAAAGATAAAAATCACACAAATTATTATCCAAATCAAGAAGATTTGTATATTAAACTAATATATAATGAACCAACAAAAGAAATCATTGGCGCACAAATAATTGGCAAAAATGGAGCCGCACTAAGAATGCATGCTCTATCCTTAGCGATTTACTCAAAGCTTACAACAAATGAAATTGGAATGATGGATTTTGCATACTCACCACCATTCTCAAAAACTTGGGACGCACTAAATGTTGTAGGCAATGCAGCAAAATAAATAAAATAAACTTTCAATTATTCTCATTTTAGTTTTTCATACTAAATGGTTGGCCAGTACTTGTAAGAACATCACGCCAGAAAGAACCATTTATATTGACTTTATTTCTGGCAATTACTGCCATTTTTATTGGAATATGTACAAATTTTGTACTCCACAAGCTAATTAATAATTTTGTCTTACCTGCCATAGCAGCATGAACAGCATTTGAACCAAGACGAGCGCAATAAAGAGAATCACTAGCATTAGCTGGTGAGCTTCTAATAATATAACTAGGATCAATATACTTAAGATTAACTGGAATATTTTTGGACTTAAAATACGTATTAATCTTATCTTTAATATAAAGTCCAATATCTTCATGAAGTAAATTACCAGAGTCGTCTTTTTTACGATTACTAAGATCAAAATACTTTTGACCTGCTCCCTCTGCTATTAATATCACTGCATGAGGCATTTCATCCAAATTTTCTTTTGCCGAAAGTCGTCTTTCAAGATGTGCAAGAAGTCCATTAGGACCCTCAATATCAAAGTCTAATTCTGGAATTAGACAAAAATTAACATCATTAGAAGATAAAGCAGTATAAGCAGCAATAAATCCAGAATCCCTACCCATAACCTTAACAAGACCAATACCATTATAAGCACTGTTTGCCTCAAAGTGTGCACCAGCAACAGCAGCAACTGATTGCTCTACAGCTGTTTCAAATCCAAAAGATTTTTGAACAAACATAAAATCATTATCTATTGTCTTTGGAATACCTACAACGGCTATCTTCAAATTTCTCCTCTCTATTTCCTCAGCAATTAAAACAGAACCCTTCTGGGTTCCATCTCCACCGATATTAAAGAGCATATTAATTCCCATTCTCTCCAAAGTATCAACTATTTCAACAGGTTTAATTCCCCCCCTTGATGAACCAAGTATTGTACCACCAAGCTGATTAATATCATCTACTACATCAGGATTTAACTCAATAAAACCTAAATTAGAATCTGATAAAAGACCTTGATATCCAAATTTAACTCCATAAATATTATAAACCCCATATACTTTCCATAAAGTTCTAACAATTGAACGAATAACATCATTAAAACCTGGACAAAGGCCTCCACAAGTAGTAATTGCCGCCTTAACATGCTTTGGAACAAAATAAATCTTATATCTAGGCCCAGCTTTTTCTAAAACAATATCCTCATACCGATCCCAACTATTGTCATTTGTATAAACATTAAATCTAATCTTATTAGTCTCATCAGTAAAATGAATATGACTCTCATTGGCATAAAAATTAATTAAAGGATTATCCTGTTTACATTCTCCTAAATTTTCTATCTTAAAATCTAAATTCTTATTCTTAAGTGTATGCATTAAGTAGCTCCTCCATGACAAGTATCATTATAATTCAATTAGTTCCTAATAAATTGACTTTGGTCCTTAATCATATCGTATATATCATCATAAATATAAGGCGAACCCTCCACAGGAGACTTAATTAAATTACCTGCTATAAACTCAAAATACTTATTTAGCTTTGAATTTTTATCAAAATCAATAAATGGTATTCTACTATTAACAGCTTCTCTAAAACTCTTTGCAAATGGAACAAAACCAATAAATTCTACCGGTATATTAATATTATTTTTAACAACATTTATCAAATTTTCACACATAGCTATTTCTTCACTAGATTCTATCCTATTTAATACAACTCTAGGATAAAAACTATTCATCATCTTCCTTATCTTAAGTGATGCACTTAACGATATAACCTCAATTCCCACAATTAAATCTTTAAACTTAACGTTTGTACCTTCTATTTTATTTTTAAAAAAATTACTAATATATTCACGCTCAGCACTCTTTGGAGGGAAACCCAGATATAAAAGCCGATACAATGCATTTTTTAAAAAAGAATAAGCATTAAGTATTGAAGGAGTTTCAGGAACAGTAACGATTATACCACTATAAGCTGACAAATAAAAATCCACTGTATTATAGGATGTACCTGAACCTAAATCTATAAAAACAAAATCAGCAACAAGATCTCTTTGAATCGCGTCTATTATCCTCTTTTTAATAGAAAAAGGAATATTAGCTGTCCCTGTATAAAGTGCATCTCCTGGAACCAGATAAAGTTTTTGATAAGGCGTTTTAACAACTAAACTTGCAAAATCCTTACCACGCTTATTAATAAAAGAACCTATGCCAACACCAGTATTCTTAACCCCTAAACATGTATGCAGGTTAGAACCACCAAGGTCAAGATCAACAAGTATTACAGTTTTACCTAAACAAGCAAGTTTATAACCAATATTAGCAACAAAAGAAGTTTTTCCAACACCGCCCTTTCCACTTGCAACAGGAATAATCTTAGTCATCCTTAAATCCTATCAATCATTTTTATTATCTTTATTAAACATTTTCATAAAATCAAAAATTCTAAAAAATCTTAATTTCTTAGAATTTTCCTTGTAAGAAGTATCCTCTGCTTTAGAAACTGATATTAAATCTTTAATCAAATCCTTATTATTAGTAAAATCCTCAATTTTATCAGGTTTACCACAAATTACAATTTTATCATCCTTTAAGAAAAAATAATCTCCATCTACAAATTCATACTTAGAATTACTCAAATTTCTAACAGCAATAACAGTAATGCCCTTTTGTCTTCTCAAGTCAGCTTCAAGAAGCGTTTTGCCTACATACTCTTTAGGAATCACAGTTTCAGCAACAATGATGTCATGACCAACAATGCTGTATGTTGAAAGATTAGGCGATACTAATAGTGGGGTTAACCTTCTTGCAGCATCCTTACTTGGAAATATAATTTTTGTAGCACCAAGAGTTTTTAATATCTCAGCATCATCCCTATCTTCAGTTTTAACACATATCTCTTTAAAACCTAAAAGATTACAATAATGAGTAACAAGAGCACTCTTTCCAAGATCATTATCAAAATCAATAATAACAGCATCAGTATCTACAGGAATAACTTTTTTTAAAGCATTTTTAGTAAATTGGTCTAAAATAAAGCTTTCTGTTGCAATAACATCATATTCCTCAACCAATTCCTTTGAAGTATCAACAATAATAATTTGACAATCAAGTTTACTTAAACTCTCAAGGACATGAATCCCTAAATTACTAAGACCAATAATAACAAACGTTTTCATTTTTTACTAACCCACCAAAATATCCTGTCTTGGCCTTGTGAATTCTTCAAAACGAGACCTTCGTGAAACAAAAATTGCCATAGAAAAGAGTCCTATGCGTCCTGCAAACATAGTAAAAATTATAATTACTTTACCTAGAAATGACAAATCTGGTGTAACACCAACCGATAAACCAACAGTCCCAAAAGCAGAAAAAACCTCATATCCCAAATCAATAACCCTCCACTTCCCACCACTCTCAGCAGCAAGAAGAACAAAAAATGAAAAACACAAAATAAGAACAGCCCTTACAAAAAATAAAAGTGCAAATCTTATGCTATCAATCGAAACTTTATAAGAACCAATAATATAACCATTACCATCTTGAGATTTTATTACCGCAAGAATAATTAAAAAAAAGGTAGTAATCTTAATTCCTCCAGCAGTTGAACCTGGAGCACCACCAATGAACATAAATGGCAATGAAAGCATTTGGGTTCTACTCGTAATAAGAGAATTATCAAGATAATTAAAACCAGCAGTTCTTGTACTTATTGAATAAAATATCGCATTAAATATGAGTGTTCCAAGTGAATAACCTTCCTTAAGTTTATGCATTTCTGAGAAAAAAAATACAATTGTACCAAAAATAACCAAAAAGAAACTCAATAAAAAAACAATTTTAACATGAAGAGATAACTTCTTACGATATCTAATAGTATTAGTAACATCACGATACACCATAAATCCAAGCCCTCCACAAATGACTAAAACAGCGATAATCACTATTGCTTCAGGAACATCACGCCACGCATAAATACTCTCAGAATGCATAGAAAATCCTGCATTACAAAATGCTGAAATCGTCGTAAATAAAACCTCGAGTAACGAAATATTAATACCTCTAAGTTTAAAACATACCGATATTAATATCAGTCCAATCAATTCAATTAAAAAAGTTACAAAAAGTATACTTTTCAAAATCTTAAAAGGATTATATTCAATATTTGAAAGAGAATATTGCTTGATTATTCGAGCATCAACTAATTTCAACTTACGCTTAGGAATAAGTAAATAAAAGGTAGTAATAGTTATAAAGCCAAGACCCCCAAACTGAATCAACAACATTATAATAATAAACCCAAAAGTAGAAAAACTCTCTATATTAACGGTAATAAGCCCTGTAATACTAACAGCAGATACAGATGTAAACAAAACATCTATATACTCTAATTTTTTATCACCATTCCAAGCAATAGGCAATGACAATAATAGAGATCCTAGGAACATAATCAAGATAAAATAACTGAAAAGAAAAAACCTATCACTAAATTCAAATTTCAACATAAAAACATAAAATATATACAAGACATCATATCAAAATTACAGGTCATTGAAATATTACCATAATTTTATTATTTTTAATACATGTTCGAAATTGAATTGAAAGCTTTTATTCCTAAAAATAAACTCAAAGAAATTTTAGAATTGGCTAATCAAAAATTCAAATTTATAAAAGAAGAAACCAAAAATGATACTTACTATTGCAACAAAGAAAAAATAATTAGAATAAGAAAATTTAATACTTCAAAAGAGATTGTAACATTTAAAATCAAATCTTTAGAAGATAATATAGAAATAAACAAAGAAATCGAATTTCAAGTAGACCGAATAGATAATTTTATATCTTTTCTAGAAGAAATGGATTTCAAAATCTTATGCAAAAAAATCAAAAAAAGTATGATTTATAAAAAAAACACTTTAAATATAGAAATTAATGAAATTGAAAATTTAGGCTTTTTTCTAGAAATCGAAAAAATAATCTATGATCAAAATGAATTAAATCTCGCTAAGAAAGAAATTCACGAAACAATAAAAGAATTTAACCTGCAAAATAATATTGAAAAAAAATCCTATTTTGAACTAATACTAGCTAATCAATCTAAAGTATAAAATTTTACAATCTAAACTCAAATATGACAATATAAATCCTTCAGATTGATATCTTGCAAATTGGGGCTTACAAACAGATTCCTGAAAAACCTCAAATCTATTAAAAAAATACCAAGTATTATCATTATCATCAAAATAAATAAATCTGATATTATCACCATCTTCAAAAGTTAAAAATAACCTACTCCCATAACCAAAAATATCACTAGTTAGTCCCTTAATCTTAATATTTGGACTTATATTTCGCCATTTATCATATTGAAATATACTTACAACAGGTCTATTCTTTGTTATATAACTTAAAATAACCTGATCAGACTTGAAATCAGAAATAATATTTACAGAATTTGCTGTATTTGCAGACTGAGTATTTGTATTTGCCCAAGTTTTACCTCTATAAACAATAAATTCAGAATTAACATAACCATTTAATTTATAATTATAAAAAATCCCTAAAAAAGGCCTAGAAATAATACCAACATTTGAAACATCAACATCAGCATTGCCCCTAGAGACGTAAGAATCAATAATACCATCCCAAATAGAACCGTACCCTCTATTTGCAATAAAATTGACTTTATATTCGCTGCCAATTTTCCTCAAGTAAGCTACATACAAATTATCTCTCTTATCAATACTAATATTTACCAAAGACCCAACATTATCCCTAAATTTAGGACTAATATCAATCCACTTACGACTATTAAATTTCTTAACTACAAGTTCTCTAGGAAAATTATCGGTATTATTAGTAGTAAATACAACATATAATTCTCCTTTAGCATTAATTGCAAAATCAAAATATGCAATATTAGTAATGTTATCATTAACAGCAGTACTTATATCAAACCAACCAATATTCTCCATAAATGAAGACACTTTAATACTATCACTATCTTCCATCTGATAAGCAAGATAAATATTGCGGTCATAAGTTTTTAAAATATATCTCTTAAGCTTTGAATCTAGTTGAAAGTTTGGTAAATTTCTTAATAAAAAAGTATTATCTTGTTTTTTTATATTAGCTATCTTAGCTCTTAAAACAGAGCCACTTATTATTGACATATCTAAATCAGTAAGAACAAAATTAATGTTTACATTCCCAGATGTGACATAAATTACAGCATAAAGAACATCTTTATTCAATTTAAGCTTAACATCTTTTTGTCTTATCTTATCTGTTATATATTGCTTATTAAAGACATCATATACCATATAGACAAAATCCGAACTTAGAGAAATATCAAAAGTCAAAATATAGTCAGAAGACTTATTAACTTTCAGATAAACACTCCCCTTTCCACTTTCACTGAAAATACTTAAAGACTTAACTTCCGTTAATATTTGATTTAACTGAGCATGAGAAGAAAAACCAACTAATAGCCAAATCAATATTAATAATACATTACTTCTCATATTTGCTAAGATACAAAAATATCATAACATAATCAACTAATGATATAACACTTAAAAAGGCAGACACAGCATATATTATTCCAACAATAAAAGAAAAACTAAAATCTAACTTTAAAATTAAACTAACAAAATTTTCAATAAATATAGTAACATTTAACTTATCTAAAGTATAAATAAAAAGACTTGAAAATGTGGCAATAGCATAAAATAACGATTTTATCTTGCCCAAAAATCTGGCTTGCTGCACTATATCAAACTGAATAATTAAATTCCTAACAACACCAACGGAAAGCTCACGATATATAAATATCACAAAAAAATAATAGGGGGTAATACCCTTATAAAAGAAAAAGACAAAATATGTTAAATGTTGCAAAACATCTGCATAAGGATCTAAAATTATGCCTATATCACTAACTAAATTATATTTCCTAGCAACATATCCATCAATCACATCTGTTAATTCATTAAAAATGATTAAAACCCAAATCAAGATTAAAAATAAATAAATATTCCAAAAGTATTCAAGCAACAATAGCAATAAGATAACAAAAGATAATATAATTCTAAAAAAAGTTATTTTATTTGGACTCATTATATTTTTGCTATCCAAGCTATAAAATCTCCTTGTTATTTATCTTTAATTTCACAAATTCAAGTGCCTCTTTAAGTTCAAGTCCATTAATTTGATCATTTGTCCTGGTCCTAATTGAAATCTTTTCTTCTACTACCTCTCTCTCTCCTATAATAAACATATAAGGAACTTTTTTAAATTGATATTGTCTAATCTTCGCATTCATCCTCATATTACCGTTATTATCAAGTTTTATTCTAATCCCTTCATTTTTAAAACGAGACAAGACCTCTAATGCATATCCTTCCACAATACTATTTACAGGAATAATTACAACTTGAAGAGGTGCCAACCATACAGGAAAAGCTCCACCATAATGTTCTATTAAAATTCCAAAAAATCTTTCAATCGAACCAAGAAGAGCTCTATGAATCATAAAAGGCCGCTTTTCCTTACCATCTTCTGCTGTATAAGTCATCTTAAACCTTTCAGGAAGATTAAAATCAAACTGAACAGTGCTCATCTGCCATTCTCTCCCAAGAGAATCAATTATTTTAAGATCAATCTTAGGGCCATAAAAAGCCCCCCCACCCTCATCAATATCATAATCAATATTAAAATCAATCAAAGCTTGCTCTAAAACTCTTTCAGACATCTTCCAAGCATCATCATCCCCCACAGCTTTAACAGGCTTTGTCGAAAGATATGCTTTTAAAGAGGTAAATCCAAATTTATTCCACATATAAAGAGCAAACCTTAAAACCTCAGCAACTTCAAATTTAACTTGATCATAAGTACATATGATGTGTGCATCATCCTGAGTAAATCCTCTAACGCGCATAGTCCCATGAAGAGCACCAATCTTTTCATAACGATATACCGTGCCAAGTTCAGCCCACCTAAAAGGCAAATCTCTATAAGAATGCTTACCCGTATTATAAATAGCAATATGAAATGGACAATTCATAGGCTTAACATAATAATCACTCTTATCCATCTCAATTTTCTCAAACATGCTCTCTTTATAAAAATCTAAATGTCCAGAAGTGTCCCAAAGATAAGATTTACCAACATGAGGAGTAAAAAGTATATCATAACCATTTTTAAAATGCTCGTCTCTCCAAAAATCTTCTATTAAAGCTCTTATCCTAGCACCAGCTGGATGAAAAAATATAAGACCGGGTCCTATTTCTTCATGAACAGAAAATAAATCAAGTTCTCGTCCAAGTTTCCTATGATCTCGTTTTTTTATCTCTTCTCTCAATTTAAGATATGATTTCAAATCTTTTTCATTGTTCCATAAAGTTCCATAAATACGAGTAAGCATCCTATTTTTTTCATCACCACGCCAATAAGCACCGGCAATACTAATTAACTTAAATGCCTTGGGATCAATTTTTCCCATATTATCAACATGGGGCCCTTTACAAAGGTCAGTAAAATTATGACTTCTATATATTGAAATCTCATCTGTAACATCAAGTTCCTGAATTAAATCAACCTTATAAGGCTCATTTTTGAAAAGCATTAAAGCTTGTTCTTTCGTTATCACTTCCTTTACAAAAGAACTCCCTGTCTTTAGAATCTCTCTCATCTTTTGTTCTATTAACTCAAGATCATTTTCTGTAATATGTTTTTCAAAATCAAAATCGTAATAAAACCCGTCTTTAATCGGGGGACCTATAGCAATCTTAGTATTTGGAAATAACTCAAGAACAGCTTCTGCCATAACATGCGCAATCGAATGTCTTTTTTTATAAAGAATACTCTCTTTATCTAATTTTTCACTCATAATAACACCTTGCAAACTCTAAGATTTATATAAATCTTATAACAAATTTAAGCCCTAACCACAGTCATAAATACAAAACAAATCTTATAAATACAATATACAAAAAAATTTAGTAAAAAAATAGACGAAACAAAAGATACAACAAATAAAATTTTCTAATCCATAGTCACTATAGACTCAATATTAAAATAAAAAGCCATAGCTAAAAAGAAAGTAATAGTAGAAGAACCACCATAAGACAAAAAAGGCAAAGGTATACCCGTAATTGGCAAAAGCCCTAAAGACATACCAATATTAAAAGAGGTATGAAAAAACAAAAGACCAAATATACCAGCAAGTACCAAAGACATATACCTATCTTTGCTTTTATTCATTATAATTAAAATCTTGAAAAAGATCAGGAAAAATAATATTAAAACCATACTAACTCCCAAAAAGCCAAATTCTTCAGCAAGAATTGAAAAAATGAAATCTGTACTCTGAGATGGAACATAATTTGCATGAGTATAAGGACCTTTTAAAAATCCCTTACCAAACATCCCCCCAGAACCAATAGCAATCTTTACTTGATTTAAATTCCATCCAGCCCCTTTAAGATCAATATTTGGATCCAAGAAAACCAAAAATCTCTTAATCTGATAAGGTTTCATGAACTTTGATAGAAATTTAGAAAAAAATGCTGCAATGAGTAAAATTGAACTTACAAATAATATATAAAAGTAAATAAGTCTAATACTGAAATTATATTTGGAAATAAAAAAACCTACAGCAGCAGACAAAAACACTAAAATTAAAACCAAACAAGATAATTGAAAATAAAAATTATTAGAAAAAATTAAATAAAAAATATTTCCCATATCCGCCTTATATTCATACCAAACTGGCAACACTACAAAAAGAAAAGACAAAAATCCTATTAAAGTAAAATACAAAATATAGTGTATATCTATACCTGCAAAAAATGAAATAAATATAAACATATTTAAATAAACTATAGCGGTACCAAAATCAGGCTGCAACAATACAAACAAAATAATAGGAAAAACTAAAATAAAAGCAAAAACAAAAACAAGAAAATTATGATAATCCTTCTTACTACTGTAAAATTTAGCAAGAGTCAAAATAGTAACAATCTTACCAAACTCTGAAGGCTGCCCACCTAATTTCCAAATTCCAATCCAAGATCTAGCACCATTAACAGTAACACCAAAAAGCGCAGTAAAAACCAAAGATATAATCAACAAAAAATATAAGGGGTAAATCATACCATGTATAATCTTAAGATCATATCTTCCTATTACAAAAATTACAAAAAACCCACCAAGAACCCACACAACTTGTTTAATATATTCAATTTTCATCAAAGAACCATTAGAAGTATAATCACTAGAATATATAAGCAATATACCAATAAAAGATATCATTACCAAGCTAAATAATGTCAAGCTATCGTAACTTTTTCTAAAAACAGCCATTTACCTTACCTAATATACCATGGTCTATACTCTTTAAGAATATCTTCATAACTTTGATTAGCAAAAATACCTTGCATCATTAAATCTACGGATTTAGCAGACCACATATTATCTATATTGCTACTTCCTTCAACAAGACTAAAAATAACAATCTGTTCATTAGGTGAAGCATTATAAGGAGCAAGACCAACAAAAGAACTATTCTCAAGTCCAATAACACCAGTTTGCCCTGTCCCCGTTTTTCCTAAAACCATAACAGCTTTTGTAAGAACTGAATTTCTAGCAGTACCATAAGTTATGACATTCCTCATATATTTTTTCAAAAACTTAAAAGTATTACGACTAATAATATCTGTCTTCCTAAGAACTTCAGGAACATTTTCAATGATAATTTCATTAGTATTCCCGTTTAAAATCCTATTAACAATTCTTGGTTTATAAATAACACCTTCATTTGCAATCATAGCTACCATATTGGCAATCTGGATAGGCGTAGCACTTAAAAATCCTTGGCCTATTGAAAAATTAACAGTATCCCCACCTACCCAAGGTTGATTAAAAGTTTTTTCCTTCCATTCAGGGCTTGGAAGCAACCCTGAGACCTCATTTGGCAAATCAATGCCAGTTTTCTCACCAAATCCATACTCTTTAGCATACTTAAAAATTTTTTCAACACCAAGGTACTTAAGTCCCATTATATAAAAATAAACATTACATGAATAAGCAACAGCCTGTTCCAAATTTACATAACCATGGCCACCACGTTGCCAACAATGAAATACTCTATTGCCTACTCTAAAATATCCCGGACAATGAATTTTTTTACCCTTATCAAGGACTTTTTCTTCTAATAACGCTGTAGTCATCACTAATTTAAAAATAGACGCTGGGGGATAAACTGATTGTATCGCCCTATTTAGAAACGAATAATCCTCTATAGAATACTTGTTATACACATCATTCATTGAATAGTAGGGATAATTATGAAGTGCTAATACACCCCCAGTTGCAGGTTTTAAAACTATTACAGTTCCATACCTCTTACCCAAAGCATTCTTAGCAAGCAATTGAATATCTTTATTAATATTTAAAACAATATTATTACCAGGAATCATATGCTCTATAATAGAACCACTATCTATTTTTCTCTCTCTAGAATCTACCTTATATTGAATTAAACCTTCCTTACCTCTAATATAACTATCATAAATTTGTTCAATTCCTAATTTTCCTATTGTAGAATTATTATCATACCCTTTAACATTATAAAAAGCACGAAGCTCTCTTTGACTAATCCTACCAACATAACCAATAGGATGCGAACAAGAATCATCTACCAAATAATTTCTCTTAAAAGAATATGTCCATAAAAATGCAGGATAATAAATTCTCTTCTCAGCAATTCTAAACAACATTTCTGGACTAAGTTCAACTATTTCTACATCCTTTAAATAACCTCTAGTAGCCTCAATTTTAGATATAATAAGTTCTCTCTCAATGCCCAAAATTCTTGATAAAAATTTTAACATATCCTCTCTATCCTCAAGAGACATGCTATAGTATTGTTCTAAACTAATCTTCAAAACAAATGCTGTAAGATTATTTGCAAGAACATTCAAATTTGAATCTAGAATTTCACCTCTTGAAGCCTTGATTTTTTCAACTCTAGATAAAAGAACTGTTGCTTCCCTATCATAAAATAAATGTCCTCCAATCTGCATTTTAAATAAAGTAAAAAGATAAGAAAAAAAAACAAAAAATAAAAGTAACAGCCCAAATCTATATCTACCCTTTAAAATAACTTTCATTCTAATATTCCTCTTTAATAGTGTCAAAACCTTTAGTAAAATAATTTAAAATTGGGTATAGAAAATTTAAAAACACTATGTTTATAACAATATTAAAATCAAAAATAGCATAATTGAATCCTTTAAGATCAATAAAATCCGCACAACTCATCGCCACAAACCAAATAATAAATTTTGCAAAGAGAAAAAATAATGTTATACTAAACATACTCTTTGGAATAACCATCTTAATCTTTTCAAGAAGATAAAATATTAAAACATAACTAAAGACAAAAAAACCAAGTGGCAAACCATTGAAATACTCCATAATAAAACCATGTAAAATACTTGAAAGCAAACCTACATTAAAAACGAAATTTAGAGAATTAAAAATTAAAATAATTAAAAATATATCGATTGAAAAAGAAAAATTAATATCACAATAGTATTGAAAAATTTGCCCAAAAAATATACTAACGATATAATAGAATATAAAAGATATCACTTTTCCATCCTCTGATTACTCTTAATGAGAAAAACATATTCTAACTTATCTAAAACTATTATGGGTTCTATCTTAATACTTAAAAGCGAATTATATTCAAGAACATCAAAATGAACAATTTTTCCTATGTAAATTCCACTAGGATAATCACTAAATCCAGCAGTAACAACGGAATCTCCAATCTTTAAAGAATTCTCAGCTAACTTATTAACATAATTCATCTCAAGAACTTCGCCATATCCCTTGCCTTCAACTAGACCAATGAATTTGCTATTTTGAATTCTTGCAGAGACGAAATTCTCATAACTAGTTAAAGGCAAAACTCTTGCAGTATCTGCATAAACTTTAACTACTTTGCCAACAAGACCACTAAATCCATCCTGATAAGCAACAGCTATCATATCTTTCTGAACGCCATCATTATAACCTTTATTAATTGCCATCAGAGATGAAACATTTGCATAATTTAAGTAAATTATTTCAGCTGAGATAAAATCATTAGGGTGTGCCGAATAAAATCCAAGCTGTTCTTTAAGCCTGGCATTCTCTTGTCTTAACACTTGCACATTCTGAATTACTATCTCAAGCTGTTGTATTCTCTTCTTATAAGCTTCTATTGTCTCCCCATAATCCTTATACTCATTTATTGCCTTAAAAATACTAGAAATAAAACTAAAAAATTCGTACATATTACGTTGAACATATGAATTGAAAGTAAATACAAAAAAATCATCTCTCTTATTTATCCTAGAACCACTCGAATCATAGATCATAAGAATGATAGCAAATATTAATACGCTCAATACCTTAATAAAATTCTTGAAATTCACAAGAAACTTCATATTTATTCATTAATAAAGCTATAAATATTTTTACTAATATCTATTCTATTAGCATAATCATAAAATAAACCAGCTCCAACAGCTACAGATAATAGAGGATTATCTGCAACATAAACTGGAACTCCCGTCTCTTTAGACAAAAGCCTACTAAGTCCTCTAAGAAGAGCTCCACCTCCTGTTAATATAATCCCACGCTCAACAATATCTGTTGCAAGCTCTGGGGGAGTTGCTCCAAGTGTGCGCTTAACCTCATCAACAACAACACTAATAGGTTCCTGCAAAGACTCTCGTACTTCCATAGAATCAATAATTTGCTTCCTAGGAAGACCCGTAACAGCATCTGTGCCCTTAATATCTATTGTCTCTACTTTTAAATTATGAGTTTCTGGATAGACATTACCTATCTTAATTTTCAATTTTTCTGCTGTTTGCTGTCCAATAATAATGTTATGCGCATTTCTCATATACTTGATGATGCTCTCATCAAACTCATCTCCACCTGTTCTAATAGCTCTACTTACTACCATACCACCAAGAGAAATAACTGATATTTCAGTAGTTCCACCCCCAATATCACACACCATATGACCTGTTGGTTCAAAGATGGGAATATCAGATCCAATAGCAGCTGCAAGAGATTCTTCAATAACCTTAACTTCACGAGCACCAGCATTCATTGCGCTCTCTTTTACAGCTCTCCTCTCAACTTCCGTAATGCAAGTTGGTACTCCTATTACCATTCTAGGTTTAAAAAACAATTTTTTTCGAGAAAAAATTTGGCTTATAAAATATTTAATCATTTTTTCTGTATTTTCAATGTCAGCAATAACTCCATCACGAAGCGGTCTTACTGCCTTAATATTCTCAGGTGTTTTCCAAAGCATCTTCTTTGCATTGCGCCCAACAGCTACTACTCTATTACCCTTATTAACATCAATAGCAACAACCGAAGGTTCACTCATCACTACACCATAATCCTTAATGTAAACTAAAGTGTTGCATGTACCAAGATCAATACCAATATCTATCAAAAAAGATTTAAAAAAATTCAAGTCAAATTCCCCCTAAAAATCCTCTAGGCTAATTTTAAGCCTCTCCCTTGCTTCTTCTAAATAAGGATTAATGCTTAACGCTTCTCTCCAATATTTTCTTGCCTTAGGATAATCTTTATCTCTTCTTCTATATATGTCTCCTATTTTAACATAAACATTAGGATTTAAACTATTAATTTTCAAGACTTTATCATAACAATTAAAAGCATCCTCATAAGCATTCTTTTCCAAATAAATGTCTCCGTACAATAAATACACCTTTTGCATTAAATTATCATCTCTTAATGATTCATTCTGTTCATGTAAAAATTTATTTATATACTCAACACTCCTATCAATATTGCCCGTCTTATAATTAACATACGCCAAACTCCAAAGCACAAGATCAGATTTATTCTCTTTATAAGCCTTCTCAAAAAACTTTAAGCTAAGATTATAATCTCTTAAAAGTTGATAAGAATATCCTAGATACTCAAAAATATCATCCTTTACACTTATAAAGTCAAAGCTACCTGCATATAAAGCTTTACTTAAATATCTAACAGAAAGATCACTATAATACTCACCCTTATGCGCATAAGCCTTGCCCAAAATATAATAAAGAGAACTCATAGGAACATCATCATTAATTGACATTAAAAACCGTAATCTTTCTATTGCATTGTCCAAAAATTGATTTTTCAAGTAACTATCATTTAACATTAAGGAATAATAAAAATATGAAAATCCAAGAAGCAAATGAAGATTAAAATCAAACTTGTTTTCTTTAAGGCCATTCTCAGCATAATCTATTATTTCTTTATATTCTCTATTATCCCAAAGAACAAGTAAATTTACCTCAGTCGGACCTGCTTTTAAATAAGAGTTGGAAAAAGTCTTAAAATAAGATAAAAAATAAAAAATAAAAAATAAAAGTGATAAACTTATAATCAAATAAAAAGTACATTTTAGATAATTGATTCTCATCAAGCTTCACCATAAAAAAATAAGTTGATATCCATAAGCCGAGTTCTGTATTATGTCATCATCTATCTTGTTTTTTCATCACTGAAAAAATCATGCAATCCACCCACAAGCATACCCTCAAGAGCTAAGGAAGCTTGCTTACTTGATTTTGCTCCTAATGAGGTTTATCTTGACCTTATTTATCACTAAATAAGCGGTAAGCTCTTACCCCACCTTTTCACCCTTACCCTAAGGCGGTAATTTTCTGTGACACTCTCTTAAGTCTTAAACTCCTAGGAGTTACCTAGCATTATGCTCTTATTGGAGCTCGGACTTTCCTCTTAACATACTTCAATCTAGCATAATTAAGCGATGACTGGAAATCAACTTAAATAAAATACAAAAAAATATAAAACTAAAAACATTATTATATAAGATCTGCCAAACCACCAGGAACCATTTCTAAACCAACTTCAAATTTATCTTGATAATAAAGTATTCTACTGCAATAAGGACAAAACTTAATATCATCCGGTTCACGCCTTACCTTATTAGCAAACTCAACAGGAAGTATCATATGACAACCTTTGCAAACATTTTCAACCAAAGGCACAACCCCATTGGATTTATTCCTAATAATCCTTTGAAATTTAAACAAAAAGTCCTCATCCATTCGAGAAGCATATTTTTCCTCTTCATATCTTATAGAATCAAGCTTTCTTACAATCTCTAAAAGCTCATTCTCAAGTTCATTGCTCTCGGCAGAATAAATATCTTGCTCAACTTCAAGCTTATTTTTAACATCTGCTATTTCCCTATCCAATTTCGTCTTAAGCCCAGTAATATGTGTCATTTTCTTCCTAATAGCAACTTCATCATCAATAATAGTCTGCAACTCTTTCTCAAGAGCTTCATATTCCCTTTGAGTTTTAATGCTATCAATTTTCTCTTCTGCTTTACCTTTTCTCACATTAATATCTTGAATATCTAATTTTAAAAATGCATCTTCTTTTTGATATTCTTTAAATTTGAATTGTAATTCAGCAAGAGCTTCAATAAGTCCATCAATTTGGGCCTTCTTGGTTTGCAAATATTTAGGAATATTTTTTTGCCTTTCCTCAAGCTCGAACTTATCTTTATATATACCTTCAAGATTTTTCAATACATCAATATTACTTTCCATGCAGCCTCCTATTCAATTTAAATCTTCTAAATAATCTTTAAGTTTTTGAGTTTTTTTAGGATTTTTAAGTCGCCTTAAAGCCTTAGACTCAATCTGCCTAATTCTTTCTCTTGTAACGTTAAAATGCAATCCAACTTCTTCAAGAGTTAAAGAATATCCATCTTCAAGACCAAATCTCATCTTCACAACTTCCTGTTCTCTTTCTGGAAGAGTCCCAAGAACTGATCTTATTTGATCTTGTAAGACCACAAAAGATGTATGTTTTGCCGGATTTTTTATAGCCTTATCTTCAATAAAATCACTAAGCACAGAATCTTCTTCTTCCCCAATCGGAGTTTCAAGCGAAACGGGTTCTCTTGAAACATTTTTTACAGTTTTTACCTTTTTAAGATCCCACCCAAGTCTAGCTGATAATTCTTCATCTGTTGGATCTTTACCTAATACTTGAACCAAATATCTTGTCTCTCTATTCAATCTATTTATCTGTTCAATCATGTGAACAGGCACACGAATGGTACGAGCCTGATCTGAAATTGACCTCGTTATTGCTTGACGAATCCACCATGTAGCATAAGTAGAAAACTTAAAGCCTCGCTTATACTCAAATTTTTCAACCGCCTTAATTAAACCAATATTACCCTCTTGAACAAGATCAAAAAAATGCAATCCTCTATTAGCATACTTTTTAGCAATACTTACCACAAGTCTCAAGTTAGCCTTAATTAACTGATCTTTTGCATGTTGCATCATCTGCTTACCCTTAAGGATTTCTTCGGACATACTTATTATCTTATCCATTGGATATTCATAATACATCTCAATCCTCTCAAGCTCCTTTTGAGCAAGTTGAGCTTCTGTAATTTGTTCTTTAATAAGATCTTCTCGCATATTTAAAGCTTTCTCTATTCTCTCCCGTCTCTCAGGAATAGCTAAATCTCTCCCCAAAATTCTAAGATTACGTACTTTATCTATCTTTAATCTGTCCAATATAGACTTTTGCTGCCTTTTTAAATCTCTTATTTTGCTAGCAGAATCAATGTAATCATCTGCAAAAATTCGTAACTCTTCTTGATATAAAGGAACAGACTTAAGCATTTCTTTTATACAAAGCCTCTCATTATTAATACTCTCCTCGAAAATATCTTCTCCAAGTTCATACAATCTACGTTTATTTTCAATATACTTTATCAAACGATCCTGAAATGGTTTTAATGAAGCTTTATAAAAAGAAGTGATCCTTTTTTTTTTGTTATAATAATCAAAACTATTATCTTTTTCCCTTTCCTTATCTTTCTTAAAAAATTCTTCTTTGTCTACCCTTGAATAAATAGCATCAACCAAATTATAATAATTTTCTATAACCAGTCCTTCATTTTTAAGAATATTCTCAATTATGCTCTCACCAGAATCCATTTGCTTTGCAAGCTCAACTTCTTGATTTCCAGTTAACAAAAATTCTTTTCCTATTTCCTTTAAATAAAGTCTTATCGGATCTTCAGAATTACTATCTTTTAATAAACCACTCTTAATATACCCTGAACTAAAATCTTCCTTATCTAAAATCTCATCATCAAATTCATCTAATTTATCATCAACATCATCATCACTGTGAACAGAATCATCTATCATCATACACTGACTATCAAGTTTACTTGCTTCATCAAATTCATCAATATCACATATATCAGTCTCCATTTTTTCATTAATCAAACTTATCCCCTCATGTTCAAGAACTCCATAAATATAATCAATATTTTCAGATTCCAACATATCACCTGATAAAAAGATGGACAAATCCTCAAAAGTAATTGCCTTTTTGTCTCCCAAATGACTTAAAATGTCCTTTATTATTTTTGAATTCTTTTTCTTAAAAGCCTGTAAATCTTTATTTTCTACACTATTCATTAAAATATATCCTCAAATTTTCTCTTTGCATATTTAAAAACATCAATTCTCTTATTTGGTCCTTAGCATTTATTAAAACATCATTTCTACTCATCTCTTTAAATTCTAGGATTCTATTTTCTACCTTTCTCTTTTTTATTGCAAACAAAATTTGCTTAACCATCTCATAATCCACTTCAAACTCTACTCGTAGCATATTTTCAAAAAAAACTTCACTAACACTATATTTACTATTTTTTAATGATTCTTTTAAATTAAGCAATGAAAAATCTTCATTATTTTCAAATAGGTACTCAAAACACATAAAAATTTTTTTTACATCAATGTCATACAAGTCACTATCATTAATATTACGCCTTATTATAGTAAAATAATTAAAGTCTTTCAATAAGGCAACTAATAAATATCTCTCATAGGTATTGATCTCATAAGAATATGCGTTTCTCTTATAACTTTCAACTGCACTCCTTTCTCTCATATTATAATAATCTTCTCTTAAGGTTTCTAACCTAATACCTACCCTACTCTCAAGTTTTGCTAAAAGAAGATCTCTTTGTGTATTAGTGCTTGACAAACTTATCAAAGTTATAAACATTCTAATCATACTATTTAAATCTGTTGTTTTACTAAAATCATATTTACCTGAATATTTCTCCAAAAGATATTCAAAAGCCTCACAACTATCATTAATCATATCTTTTAAGACACAAACACCTTTATTCTTCAAAACATCTGCAGGATCAACTCCGTGCTTCATCTTAATAACACTTACATCAATTTCAAACGGCAAACAAATACGATAAGCATTAAAAGTAGCCAAAAGTCCAGCATCATCATCATCAAAACATATCACTATTTTATCCGCATATCTCTTAATTAAAGCAAAATGTTCCCTTGAAAAAGAAGTACCAAGTGTAGAAACTGCAATCTTTACACCAGCTGTAAAAAAAGAGAGCACATCTATATATCCTTCTGTTAAAATTACAGATTTACTCTCCTTAATTACAGAAAAACCTTCATAAAATCCATAAAGCAACTCTCTCTTTTTAAAAACCTCTGTCGCACTTAAATTAATATACTTAGGCCCCTTATTATCAGCTAAACCTCTACCTCCAAATCCTACCACATTGCCTTTAAAATCTCTGATTGGGAAAATTAATCTTCCAGATAAAATTGAAAATCTCTGTTTTTTTTTTGAAAACAAACCACTTTTATTCAAAATTTCATCAGAATATCCTTTAGAAACTAAAAAATCATAAAAATTAAACTTACCTGGGACATCGCAGTGCAAATATCCAATATTAAATAAATCGATAACCCCTTTAGATATACCCCTACCTTGCAAAATATAATCCAAAACCTCTGGACTATGATTTAAAAAAAATGAAAAAGTCTTAATCAATTTAAAGTTCAAATTATATATCTTTGAAACTATTGTTTTAGCATGAATCTCCTTCTTAGAACCAATGGTTTTCTTCAACCCATCATATATAATACCTATCCTACTACACAAAGACTTAACAGCAGCATTATAATCAAGCTTTTCAATATCCATCAAAAATTTGATGACATCTCCTCCCTTCTTACATCCAAAACAATAAAAAAGTCCCTGAGCAGGGGTTATAGAAAAAGAAGGTGTTTTTTCTGCATGAAAAGGACAAAGTCCCTTATAAGACGATCCTGATTTAACTAATATAACACGCTCGCCTATTAAATCTACAATATCCACCCTTTGTTTAATCAAATCTATAACCTTAGCATACTCCATACTTATTTAATCCTTGGTAATAAAATTACGAATATAACTCTTTACAGCCAAGAGATGGTCATTATAAACTGAAGAGAATTTATGAGTTCCAATCTTAGGATCCTCTACGACAAAAAATAAATAATTTGTGTTATCTGGGAAAAAGGCTGCCTTTAGAGATACAATCCCAGCGTTAGAAATTGGACCGGGAGGATAACCTTTATTAATATAAGTATTATATGCAGAATTAATCTCTAAATCAGAAAAATAAATTCTTGTAGGATGAGTTTTCCTTAGTTCTTCGGTAATAATATACTCAATTGTAGCACAAGACTGTAATGCCATATTAGACTTTATCCTATTGTAAAAAACGGATGCCATTATTGGTGCTTCACTCTTAACTCGATATTCACGCTCAACAATAGAAGCAACAATCACTTTATTGTAAAGTTCTTCACTAGAATAAGATTTATGTTCTATGCCAATAGAATCAAGTTTACTAAAAAAATTATTAACAAAAATTCGAATTATTTCCTTAATATCCATACCCTTATAAAATTTATAAGTATCTGGAAATAAAAACCCTTCAAGAGAATCATAACTAAGTCCAAGTTCACTAATAAATCTGACATCACTTATTAAATCAAGAAAACTCTGTACATCACTAATAATGCCTAATTCATTAAGCTTTAAAGCTATTCTTCTGCCAGTATATCCCTCGGGTATGGTAATATTAATAGAAAGTATAGGCCTACCTTTCAAAAATTCTCTATACACATCAAAAGTAGAACAACCACCATTGATTAAATATTTGCCTTCTTTAAAATTTTTATCACTACCAAAAAAATAGGCAATGGCAATTAACAATTTGTCAGACCTAATTAATCCCCTTTTCTTAAGTTCCCCAGCAATTTTTTTTACTCCCCACCCCTTTTGAACTTCAAACTCATATATCAAATCAGATTTAAAAGGAGAAGAATTTAAAAAATATAAAAAAAATACTAAAAGAAATGAAATAATAAATAATATAAAAAGGGAAATGAGAATTCTTTTTATTGCCATAAAAACTTAAAATCTCTTTTAAAAAAAAGAAAATCACACTTTTATGTTCTCAATCAAACAAGAAACAACAAAACACATTGCCCCTGAAAAACATAAATACAAAGATTAATTAAAATCCTATTATAAAGGATATGAAAAATACTCAAAATTCTAACAAGCTCAACACCAAGACCATACTCCAAAAAACCAAACCTCACAAAAGATATCTAGCTAAATCCTAACTTCAAACTGGGGAGGGTGGGATTCGAACCCACGTAGGCAACGCCAACAGATTTACAGTCTGCCCCGGTTAACCACTTCGGTACCGCCCCTTAAAGCCGACTGTCGGATTCGAACCGACGACCTGCGGTTTACAAGACCGCTGCTCTAGCCAGCTGAGCTAAGTCGGCATAATAAAGCTAAGGGTTAGTTTATAAAAATAAAATATATTAGTCAAGAGTAAGATCAAAATAAATTATATTTCCAAAAAAAGAAAAATTTTGATAAAAAAAGCACAAAAACAAACAATAAAACTAAAAAACAAAATGATATAATGCTTAACCTTCTTTTTTCTAAACAAATAAAAAAATATTAACCTAGTAGCCTCAAGTCCAAATGAAACAGCACTCAATACAATTGTAAACTCAAGTGAAAATCTTTGAAAAGAATACATAAAAACATTATAAGCACCTGCTAAAAACATAAACAAACTAAATACAGAATTAAGAAATAAAATTATTACTAAAACTCTAATAAAAACTGACAATAATTTCAAATCATTTACATTAAAATTTTTCATAATAGCTTACAAATTCTCAAGTATAAAAAGAGCTTGTTTAATTATAAACAACACATTATCAATAACACAACTTAAACTGAGCTTTGAATTAGTCTCCGTAGACAATTTATGGGAAATATTAAGAGCACTTTGTATAAAAGCATTATTATTCTCTAAAAGAGCAATGTACTTTTCCTTAAGATCAACAAAATAATTCATAAAATCAAAAACTAACTCTTTAACAGCATCGGCCTCTTTCAAACACCATTCTAAAATTTTATCTCTATAAGAATCATCACTACTATAATCTTTGCTATATTTCTCATATTCCTCATTTTTATAATTAAGCTCAAAATATAAATCGTAAACTTTTTTTCTAAGTATACCAATATTTTTCTCAAGCTTAATATACAAACTTCTCAAATCAGTACTATTTACAAGTACTACATTGTTTACAGTTTTTAATATTTCTGCAATTTTCACATCATAAATATCTTTAAAGAATTCATTTAAAAAGTAAAGTTTCTTTAAATTTGAATATTCAAGTTCCATTCCTTTGAAAAGGACATTATCTAAATTCATAATAACATCATAATTTTCAATTAAGTCTTTAAGTTCTCTATTCATAAGTCCTTTTAAAGATTTCTCATGATTCTTGACAATCTGAGCAGTAACATTTAGAAATAAAACATTTTCATGAAAACTTTTTATATCAAAACAAGGAATATGCTTCTTTGGCTCTAAAACTGGATTTTCATAATAAATTTTAAAAACATCCAAATAAGGCAAAGTCTTTGATAAACCAATGATTTTTATCATAATACCCAAAATGTCTTTAAACATAGCATCAACCCCTAAAAGACTTTCTTCACTTAAAAGGCCATCTTCATTTGATCTTATTATTAAAAAATAATTTTTAACAATAATTTTTAAAACTTCTTCATTTATTTCAACCTTTCTTAAGGTATGCAAAAGCTCAAAGAAGCACTTAAAATATTTATTAACGCTCTCAAAACTAGCACTCGCTGTCCTATCCAGATCGGCAACATCGAAATTGTCCACATCATCTAAAAGCTCAATATTAAAGAAAGAAAAAAAAGACTTGTAAGGAAAAAATGCAATCCCATCTAGAACATAAAAAAATTCAAACATTTCCTCTACAACTGCATAAGTTTGTAAAGGAATTGACCCAATATAATCACTAATTTTTATTTTAATAGCATCTTCTATCCCATTTTGACTTTTCTCTTTTTTTAAAAATCGTTCATACTCTCCAAACTCTAAAAAATCTTCCATCTCACACTTAGCATTGGGAATCTTACTCTGAATAATTTCAAACATTGCTTGTTCAACAATATTCCCTGTATCTAACATCTTAAAATATCTTTTAAGCTTAACAAAATAACAATAAAGTTCAAAAAACATTTCTACAAAACCTACGCGCAGATACCCTTTTTTAAAGTCCACGACAGGGTTTTTATATATATTATTAACACGATCTTCTAATTTTTTTAGAAGATGCAACTTATAAATATCCTCCTTGGTCTTATCTCTTTGAAAAAAGCTTAAGATATATACCCATATCTTTATCCAAAAAGACTCCTCCATAAATTTTTTAGACAAAAAATCATCAATCTGAATATCCGAATCCGAATCTAAGTAATTAGAATTATTTACAGACAATACTGAAGAATTTAGACTTAGATTTTTTTTAATCTCTCTTATTAATTTAGCCCTTGCATCCTTTGAAAGCTTCTCAATAGAATCATATATACTAACACTACTCTTGTTCATAAAACCCCATTTATATATAAATGTTTAAAAATATGTTAAACAAATATTATTTTATGATATTTTAAGAATAAACTAAAATTATATTTTAACCTTAGAAAAAATAGTATTTCAACTATAATATATTTCTATATGAATTTAGGCACTAATACCAAAGAGATAATGAAAATTAGTAAAATCTTTAATAATAATAATTATGAATTTTTCCTAGTTGGAGGTGCTTTAAGAGACTTGCTTCTTAAAAAAATACCTGATGATTTTGACTTCACAACAAATGCAACTCCAGAAGAAATAATGCGACTATTTCCAAATAATATACAAACAGGAATAAAACATGGAACAATAAGCATTATTTTTAATAAAAAAATTTTTGAAGTTACAACTTATAGAATAGACATAGACTACGAAAATAAAAGAGCTCCTAAAACAATAAAATTCACAAACAACTTAAATGAAGATCTTAAAAGAAGAGATTTTACAATAAACTCAATTGCAATGGATATACTGAACTGTAAAATAATAGATTGCTATAATGGCAAACAAGACCTTAATAAAAAAATAATAAAATGTATAGGAGAACCAAACAAAAGATTCGAAGAAGACGCTCTTAGAATACTTAGAGCCGCAAGGTTCGCATCCACACTTGATTTCACAATTGATCAAAATACACTAATCTCTATGCAATATAAGAAAGCAAATATCCTATTTCTATCAAAAGAAAGAATAAATAATGAATTTATTAAACTTCTAGAAGGAAAAAATCCAATAAAGGGAATCAATTATTTACAAAAAATACATTTTTTCAAAAATTTTTTCAATATAGAAATAAATAAAAAATTAAAAAAGAAAATCACTAGTTTAAACAAAAACAAATTTTATTTAAAAGCAATAGTTATTTTTACAATCAAAAAAGATATACCTTCTTTAAGAGAAAATTTAAAATTGCTCAGATTTTCAAATAAAGACATCAAATTAATATTATTCTATAAGACAGTTATTAATGAAATTAAAGATTTAAGAGTTAAGAAATTACATGATATCAGGATCCTATTAAACAAAGCCACTAAAGAAAACTATAAAGAAATACTTGACATATATAAAGCTCTTAAAGGAAAAGATAATAAACTTAGGTTTATACTTAATAAAATAAAAAGAAAAAAATTGCTAAAAGATCCCTTATCTTTAAAAGACCTAAAAATAAATGGCAATGATATCAAAGACCTTCAATTAACAGACAATAAAAATATCGGAGAAATACTCAAACATCTATTAAGAGAAGTACTAACTAATCCCAAATTAAACAAAAAAAAGACTCTAATTAAAAAAATTAAAGAGCAATATTTGAAATATTCTTAAGCGCCATTTCAGCTGCTATCATTTCAGCTTCTTTTTTAGATTTTCCTTTCCCATTAGATATAAATTTATCATTAACATAAAGTTCAACACAAAAAACTTTATTATGATCAGGCCCTAACTCTTTAGCTAATTTATAACTTGGGGAAACTTTATATTTTTTTTGTACATATTCTTGCAAAAGACTTTTATAGTCTTTAAAATCGCCACGATTAAACATTAACCTTATATGAACTTCAAATAGCTCTATTACAAAATCTAAGACTTTTAAAAACCCACCATCAAGATATAATGCTCCAACAAAAGCCTCAATAGTATCTGCAAGAATACCCTTCTTATTGCGTCCATCATTATTTTCCTCACCCCTACCAAGTAAAATATAATTACCAAGGTTAAGTTCACGAGCAATACTAGAGAGAGATTCTTCACTAACAATATAAGATCTAGCCTTACTAAGTTCACCTTCACTCTTTTCAGGATAAAATCTATACAAATAATCTGTAATAATAAGATTAAGAACAGAATCTCCTAAAAATTCTAATCTCTCATTATTAGCATATTTTTGATCAAATTCATTTGCATATGATGAATGACTTAAAGACATATTTAGCAAATCAATATCATTAAAATCAATATGCAAACCCATTAAGAACTCATCTAATTTCCTTCTTCGAGCTACATCCAACTTCACTACAGCAGAACCCATGAGCTCTAACCCTTTTTTTTCTCAATAAAAGCAACAACATCACCTATAGTTTCAAATTCACTAGCCTCATTTTCTGGGATCTTATCATCAAATGCTTCTTCAAGTAAGTATAAAAGCTCATAAATATCAAGACTATCTGCACCAAGATCCTCAACAAACCTTGATTCCATGGTAATTTCGTCTTCCTTTTTATCAAGCTGCTCGGATATAATAGCCCTAACTTTTTTAAAAATCTCACTTTGATCCATAAACAAATATTCCTCGTTCAAACTATAATCCTAATTCTAAATATTGATTATTTCTATAATAACCACACTTTACACATACTCTGTGCCTTACTGTAAGATTACCACAATTTGAACACTCTTGAAGTTGAGGGATTTTTTTCCTCATATTTACACTGCGCCTCGTCCTACTTCTAGACTTTGAAGGCTTAAATTTTGGAACAGCCATCTATTTGCCTCCTTAAACATAAACAAACGTATCTTAATAATATATATATTATTAAGATAATTTGTCAATAAATTTAGATTTCAACTTTTTTTGCACTAACTCCGGAATAAAATTTGAAAGATCAAAATTTTTATTCTTTATCAATTCTTTAACAAGATCTGACCTTACAAATAGATATTTATCACGACTTGGTAGAAATACTATGTCTATTGAAGGACTAAGCTTGTTATTAACAACATACCTTTCAAATTCAAATTCAAAATCATGAAAAGCTCTAACACCTCTAACAATAAAACCAATATCATTCTTTAAAGCATAATCCAAAATAATTCCATCATACCTATCTACAAAAACTCTTGACCACCCTAAAGATGCAATAACCTCACAAGCAAGTTCATATCTCTCAACATCACTAAACAAATAATTCTTAGAACTATTATTAGCAACAAGAACAATAACTTTATCAAAAATTGATGATGCTCTCTTAACTAAATCAATATGCCCCCACGTAATAGGATCAAATGAACCAGGAAATAATGCTACTCTCATAATTAGTAAAATTTAAATCCCTTATTCATATCTTGAAGAATTTTCTTTCGCCAACTAGGACAATTCTCTAAATTTTCAAACTCAATCTCTCTAACTATCTTAAAAGCCAAGTTATCTCCTCTAACAGACTTATCAACAATAAAAAATTTACCAACACCTCTATATACCAAACTCTCATTCTTAAAAAGCTCATTCTCAGACCTTAATTTATCAATAGCACAATCAAAATGTATAGGCTTATCTTCACCATCAAACTTCATAGACATACAAGAAATAATATCTCTAATAGGCTTCTCACAAATAGGACATACTTCTTTACACCCTCCTATACGCAATCTTCGGTCTTTACTAGAACTTTTTTGTTTATTACCCTTACAATTATTTTTACCATTAAAATTAGTACTTACAGATTTATTACCATTTGAATTCAAAACCGTAGCATTTTGAGCATTTTGTTTTTTAAAATCAGATTTTATCCTCTTCATTTTCCAATAAGGCACTCTATTACTCTTACACAAATCATTGCCACGAGTTTTAATTTGATCAGACTTCAATAACATCCCCCTCAATTATATCAGGTAAATAAGTAATTCCCTAAAATCAAATACAAGATCAAAAGATACTACAAATGATTCAAAACCTTAGACATAATAATATATTTTAATGCTATATTAACCTTTATTGGTGAAGAATAATAATTACTATTTATCACCCTATAATCAGGTTAAAACAAATATTCCAAAGAAAAATACAAGTCCTAACTTCCAATTTGCCTACTATTCATAACTTATTACTCTTCAATTTATACACAGCAGATAAAATATGCGCAACTACTTTAAAATATTTAGAATCAATAAAATCACCCTCATTAATCAAAAATAAGCTTTCGGATAAATACTTATCTTCCACAACAGGAATATTCTCCCTCTTAGCAAGCTCCTTTATAAGTAAAGCTTTCTCCCCTCTAGCCTTAGCTAAAATAAAAGGAGCTGGAAATTTAGTATCATATTTAATCAATAAAGCTAATTTTTCTTCACTCATATCTTATAATTAACACTCTTAACCACTATCACTTCATAATCAAAATCTTTAAAATCTTGCATTGAATCTAATATCTTTATATCAGTTATATTATAACAAACAAGAAAGCTTCTCAGCTCACTAACAATACCATCTAAATTAAAATCTGCATATATTCTTAATTTAAGATTTGATCCCGACCTAGTAATCTCACAAATAATTTTTTCTTGTTTAGTAAAAAAATAAACAAAACTCCACTTATAAACCCTTTTTAAATCTTTATAAGAAAATAAAAATAATAAACCTGTCCCTTCCATAAATCTGAAAGGAATGGAAATCACAAAGTCATCCTTGTTTTCAATAAAAATTGGTAGTTTACTACCCTGTTCTCTTACCCTTATTCTACTGCCAAAATAATCATAAATTTGCAAAAAATCATGTTCTGTTATATTTTGATCATTTAACGCCAAAAGAAATTTTAAAATAAACTCATCTTTTATATTCTCACAAATACTCTTAAATAATTTTTTAGTGTTTTGCTCTAAAGAATTGCCTCTCCGTTTAAGTATCAACTTATCATTAGTTTCAAACAAATCTAAATCTCTAAATATAGACCTATAATTAACATAGATCAAAAAATTACCCGAAGTATGAACAATCTTAGCAAAATATTTAAACCCAACTTTTAAAGGTAAACCACTCTTTATTTCAAAATAAGCACCCACAAAGGATACAAGCCATTTATTAACACCAAGAGATTTAACAACTTCCAAATGACCATTTAAAGGAAAAGTCTTATTTAAAGAAATTTTAGATACTTGAACATTATTTAAGTTTCTTAATATCAAGACGCTCTTTCACCTTCATAGCAGCCTTACCAATTCTATCTCTCATATAGTAAAGTTTAGCTCGTCTTACCTTTCCTCGCCTTAAAACCTGTACCTTCTCGATAATAGGCGAATGCATTGGAAAAATTTTCTCAACTCCAATACCTGAAGAAATTTTTCTAACTAAAAAAGTTTGTCCAATACCTTTATTTTGAATAGATATAACAAGACCTTCAAAATTTTGAATTCTCTCATTAGTGCCTTCAATTATCTTATAACTAACACGTATAGTATCGCCCACTCTAAAGTTAAAACTTTCTGCTCTCTTTCCTTTAGCCTCAATTTTTCTTATCAAATCCATCATTTTCTCCTTTCATATCTAAATATTTAAGGTACAAATCATATCTATTTTTCTTTGTTTTTTCAACAGACCTCATAAATCGCCATTTTCTTATTTGCTCGTGATGACCTGAGAGAAGTATATCAGGAACCTCTATCCCCTTAAATTCATAAGGTCTAGTATAATGAGGATACTCAAGCAAGCCACACTCACAGCTAAAAGATTCCTCACGCAAGGAACATGGATTTATTACTCCATCTAACAACCTATATACGCTATCTATTATAACAAGGGCAGCAACTTCACCTGAAGACAATACATAATCTCCAACCGAAATCTCAAAATCAACATATAAATCAACTATACGTTGATCGATCCCTTCATATCTTCCACAGATTATAACAAGTTCATTCTTTTTTGACAAGTCATAAGCCAACTTTTGAGTATATTTTAAACCAGATGGACTTACAAATATCGTGGTTTTTGACTTTGCATTTACATAATCAAGAGCAGCAGAAATGGGCTGGGCTTTTAAAACCATACCTGCACCCCCACCATAAGGAATATCATCACATCTTTTGTGTTTATCATCAGAAAAGTCACGAATAGATATAACTTCATAACTTATGATGCCTTTATCTATAACTTTTTTCATTATTGAATTTTCAAAAAAGGGAGTAATGATTGTAGGAAATAAAGAGAGAATAGTAATTTTCATTTTAAAAGATCTAATACCTTAAGCTCAATGGTTTTCAATTCCCTATCAATATACCCAAGATAAATATCTAAAAAAGGGATAAAAAATAACTTACTTCCAACTTTAACTTCAAGAAGAATTGATTTCACACTTTCAAAAAAAGATACAACAACTCCTAACTCTATTCCATTATTAATAAGCTTATAACCAATAAGTTCTCCAAAATAATACTCATCTGATTCCAACTTAGATGCAAATTCATCATCTACCCATAACTCAAAGCCTATTAAATCCTTAATAGTTTCAGGGGAATTGAATTCTTCAAACTTCAATAACAATGAATTATTTACTAAAGATATATCTTCAACTTTAACTTCAATTGAAGAGCAAGATTCCTTTTTTAAAACTAATTTATTACCCTTTAAATCAAAAAAATCACTAGAACTATTGGATATGCTCTTAACTTTAGCATATCCATTAACTCCATAAGATGACAATATTATGCCCTTTACAAACATAAATTAGTCCAAGATTTCTAGTTGAACTCTCCTATTTGTTTTTGCAGCACAAGCACTAAGAAGCGTCCTAATAGCCCTTGCAATGCGTCCTCTTCTTCCAATTATTTTTCCAACATCATTTGCAGAAACTCTTAATTCTAAAATAGTAGATTTCTCACCTTCAACTACATTCAACTTAACCTCATCTCTTTTATCTACAAGAGATTTAACTACAAATTCTATAAGCTCAATTTCATTACCGTACTCTTTCATTAAGTCCTCCTAACTCTCAACTTTAAAATTATTTTTATTTAAAATTTTCTTAACCGTATCACTTGGAATAGCTCCTTTGCTTATCCAATCTCTAAACTTATCCCCATTGATTTTGACTTGATTTTGCCTCTCAACAGGATGGTAATATCCAAGCTCTTCAATAGCTCGTCCATCCCTAGACGAAGCAGAATCCATTACTACGATTCGATAATAAGGCCTCTTTTTTGCGCCCATCCTTTTTAATCTTATTCTAACACTCAATCTACAATTCCTCCTTTACCTCCCAAAAGAGATGCTATCTTATTTTGAAAGCTCTTATTTTTCATTTTTTTCATCATTAAAACCATCTGACTAAATTTCTTAATAAGCTTATTTACCTCAAAAATCGTCGTTCCACTTCCCAAAGCCACTCTTTTCTTCCTTGAAGGGCTATTTAAAATGACAGGATTTAGCCTCTCTCTCTTAGTCATAGAAAGAATGATTGCCTCCTCTCTTTTAAGCTCTTTCTCATTAAGACCACGTCCTAACATCTCTGATGATATGCCTGGAAGCATCCCCATCAAACTAGAAATCCCACCCATATTACGCATATACTTAAATTGATTTAAATAATCTTCAAAATTAAAGTTAGCTTTTCTAAATTTTTCCTCAAATCTTAAAGCCTCTTCTTTATCTATAACACTTTGGGCTTTTTCAACAAGACTAACAACATCTCCCATACCAAGAATTCGTGAAGCAACTCTATCTGGATAAAAAACATCAAGATCCTCAGGCTTCTCTCCAACGCCAACAAATTTAATAGGCGCACCGCAAATAGTCTTAAGTGATAGTACAGCACCACTCCTAGCATCAGAATCAAATTTTGTAAAAATTACACCCGTAATTCCAACACTATCATTAAATTCTTTAGCAATATTTACAGCAACTTGGCCCGTCATTGCATCGGCAACTAATATTGTTTCTGTAGGAGTTATAATATCTTTAATCTTTACTATTTCTCTTAGCAACAAATCTTCAATCTCAAGGCGTCCTCTAGTATCTACTATTACAGTATCAAAAAGATCTGCTTTAGCATATTCGATAGACTTTTTCACAACTTTAATAGGATCACTCTCACCTTCAAGAGAAAAAACAGAAACACCTATTTGCAGCCCCAAAACCTTTATCTGCTCAATCGCTGCTGCTCTAAAAGTATCCGCAGCAACAAGAAGAACTTTTCGATTTTCTGATTTAAGTCGCATAGCAAGCTTTGCACATGTTGTAGTTTTTCCAGAACCCTGAAGTCCAAGCATTAAAATACATGACAATTTATTAATAGGGTTTAAAATAAGCTCAGAATGCTTATCACCTAAAAAATTTATAAGTTTATCATTAACAATCTTAATAAATTGAGACTTAGGATCAATACCCCTTAAAACTTTAATCCCTTTTGCCTCTTCGACAACAGAGTTTACAAAACGTCTTACTACCCTTAAATTAACATCAGCTTCAATTAAGGCATTTTTAATGGTGTCAACAGCTGCTTCAATATTTTTCTCATTTATCACAGATTTCCCAGAGATATACTTTACAAAATCTCTAAAACCTGCACCTAAATTCTCAAACACTAAAAATCACCTTCATTTGTCAAAAATCCTATAAAGTATACAATACAAAAAAAGAAAATATTAATCAATATCTCCACCAGTCAAATAAAATTTATTAAATATAACACTAGAAGCAGGCCCAACAACAGATACTTCAGTATCTAGAGAACTAAGCTTTAATATTATGCTCTCCTTATTCAATCTTTTTATTTCTTTTTTTAATAGATCAAAAAAACTCTTAAGTTTAAAACTTTGCCCATAAAGGACTAAATAATTAAAATCAAGAACCCTTTGAATATTAATAATAACTATCGCTAAATATTTTACTGTATCTTCCATTATTTTATGTATAAAATCATACTTATCATGAAGAGCAAAAATATCATATATAGTAACTTTTTTAAGTCTACTCTCATATTTGTCATAAAGTTCAGGAATCTCTCCATTCATAAATTCCTTTGAAATCAAACGCTGAAGTGCAAAATTAGATATCAACATATTAACACAACCTTTATTCCCACATGTAGGGCAATTTTTCTCTCCCCCATAATCAATTACCATATGACTAACCATACCAGATTTATTATTAAATCCAGCATAAACATTACCACCAGCCCAAATAGAAAGTTCTGCTGTATCTGTATAATCGAAAAACATAATGTTATCCACATTTTTACCCATGAATTCAGCAAGAGACAAGTTCTTAACATAACTCTCAAGATACACTGTAAGTGAAAAATACTCCTCTAATATAGCCTTCACAGGAACATCTTTTTCAACCCACGCACCATGACTATCATTAACAATACCAGATTCCTTATCCTTAATAACACCAGTAATACTAAATCCTAAACCAATAAATTTATCCCTTGAAAAATTATGTTTCCAAATAATCTCAATCATATGATCTTTAATTTTTTCCAAAATCTCATAAGCACTAACTGGTGGTTCAAAAGAATAAGTCTCAC
Source organism: Borrelia coriaceae (assembly GCF_023035295.1). Classification (NCBI taxonomy): domain Bacteria; kingdom Pseudomonadati; phylum Spirochaetota; class Spirochaetia; order Spirochaetales; family Borreliaceae; genus Borrelia; species Borrelia coriaceae. Next base: position 738,272 of record NZ_CP075076.1, on the reverse strand, counting down.
TTATTAAAACCTCACATTTAAGGTTTGCAATTCCTATTTGAAAATAATTACTTGAAATAATTACTCCCATTGAATATGCAAAATCTTTATTAATATCAAGAAGTATTTCTTTTCGCCCATGCTTTTTAATGCCTGATTCCTTTGAACCAACTTCAACTAAAATATTCTCCTTGATCATATGATTAGTAAGAATAGTCATAGCCGCATTTGTCAATGATAATTTACGAGCTAAATCTGTCCTTGAATATTGCATATTCTTTAAGCTAAGGAGTATCTTTTTTCTATTACCACCTCTAATTGAAACCATGTTCTCACCCTGCATAACATAACCTCCTTTATTTTTAAAATAAAAAAATATTAATATTAAGACATAATATCAAAAAATCACCTTAATATTCTAGTAGCACTTATAAGACAAAAAAAATCTTTTTTAATAACAAAAAAAATCTTATATTTATTAACTACGGAAATCATCCAACAAATCATTAAAATATAAACTTCAATAGCTAACAATTAAAGAAAATCATTAGCAAAACTTTAAAACAATAAGAAGAAATAAAACGTCAAACAAATATAAATCATATAGCTTAAATGCATGGAATTACGCACAAATTAATTTACAAACATTTTAAAAATGATCACTCACACTTTTCTTTAAAATATGAAAATTCCATAGTAACCACCCCCCGCCCCTTAGTAGCGCTTCTTAAAATAGAAGTATATCCGAAAAGTTTTTCAAAAGCCGCTTCAGCTCTTATTATTTCATAGTCCTCAATATTACTAATGGAATGAACAATGCCACCAACAAAATTCAATGTAGAAATAACCTCCCCTGTATACTCAATAGGCGTTCTAATTTCTAACATCATTATTGGCTCGAGCTTAATAGGATTTGCCTTTTTAAAAAATTCATTAAAAGCAAAACCTGTTATTGATTCAATAATAGACTCATTAACCTTAGCTCTATCATAATCTAATGAAATAATCTTAACTCCCGTATCAATAATAGGATACCCAATAATGCCACTCGAAAAGGAAGAAGTAATACCCTTTAATATTGCAGATTTAAACAAAGGCTCAACATTGCACTCAAACTCAATCTTATTGCCCTCACCTCTTACTAAAGGACTAACAATCATACCAATTTTTAAACTAAGTTCCTTACCCGCAAACACATTAACAAATTCAAATACATCATTAACTGTCAAACTCAAACTTTCTCTATAGCTCACTTGGGGCTTACCTGTATAAACATTAAGCTTAAAATCATCTCTAATTCTCATAATAATAATTTCAAGATGTAGTTCGCCCATTCCAGACACCAATAATTGCCCCGTCTCTTTACTTTCCTTATAACTAAACGTAGGATCCTCTTTAGCAATGATTTCAAGAACTTCTTTAAGTCTAGCATCATCAGATGCTCTCTCTGGCTCAATAGATATTAAGACAACTGGCTCTGGAAATACTAAAGACTCAAGCATAATCTCATTGCCCTCTTCAACAAGAGTATCTCCCGTTATAGAATGTTTAAGTCCGATAACTGCTCCAATATCACCTGCTTTAAGTTCATCAATTGGCTCATTTTTATTTGAAAAAATACGAAAAATCCTTGTGAATTTTTCACGCTTATTCTTTGCAATACTCACAACTTTTTTAGATGAATTAAGTGTTCCTGAATATACTCTAATAAAATAAAGATGCGCTGCAATTGCACTACAATATTGAACCTTAAACACAAGCGCGGATAACTTTTGTTCATTTGCAAGATCAATTGAAACACTTCTATCTGTTTTTAAAGAATAAGCATTGATTTTTTTCTCAAAAGGATCTGGAAGATAATCCACAATCGCATCTATTAAAGGTTCTATACCAATATTTTTAAGACTAGTGCCCATTAAAACAGGTATAACAAAACCACCAATAGTACATCGCCTAATCTCTGAAATTATAAAAAAATCATCGATAACAGAATTTTCAAGAAAAAGCTTAGTAAGCTGTTCACTAAAATTACTAAGAGAATCTATTAAATTTTCACTAAAAATTTTAACATTTTCAACAAATTCATCACGAACCACATCTTCAATCACAATAGGCTTGCCATCCCTAAATTCAAAATGCAACTCTTTATTGCGAATAATATCTATAACGCCTTCAAAGCTATTTTCACTTCCAATTGGAATTTGTAAAATTATTGGAACTATACCAAATTTATTTTTTATATCCTCAACGACCTTAAAAAAATTGGCTCCTACACGGTCCATTTTATTAACATAAGCAAGTCGTGGAATACCATACTTTGATGCCTGTCTCCAAACCGTCTCAGTTTGCGCCTGAATTCCATCAACAGCACTAAAAACCACAATACCTCCATCAAGAACACGAAGAGACCTCTCAACTTCAGCTGTAAAATCTACATGTCCAGGAGTATCAATAATATTTATTTGATGATTTTTCCAATAGCAAGTAATAGCAGCGGAACTAATTGTAATACCCCTATCTTGTTCTTGTACCATCCAATCAGTAATAGTATTTCCAGAATCAACATCTCCTATCTTATGAGTTCTACCAGTATAATATATAATTCTCTCTGTAGTTGTAGTTTTTCCAGCATCAATATGTGCCATAATTCCAATATTTCTAATTTCCATAAAAGCCCTCAAATATCATAAAAGCTATAGATTATGCTATAGCCTTCTTCAATTAAATCATAATTATATGATTAATTAAGATATATAAAATAAATATTCAAAAATATCATTATATCATATCACAAGATCAATGCTTTTCAGTACAACATTCTCTCTTATGACATGAACACACAGAATTACTTAACAAAGATCTATACATCCATAAATATTTTTCAAAAGAAACAATCATATCATCTAAAACATTGGCTGTACCATAATCAGAAGTACTATCAATAAAACATCTTGCTTCAGACATATGTTTAAGAATCTCATTAAGATTATCAACAACACTGCTAATTGAAGGCACAAAACTTGAAGTGATATCTAAACTAATCTCATCAATAAATGATTTCTTAATAAATTCAGAACATCTAAACTCAGAATCATATCCCAGTGCTCTAGATCTCTCAGCCAAAATATCGATAACTTCTGCAACATAATCATAAAGTTTTTCAATTTTTTTATGAATCACAAAAAAATTAACATCCTTTATATTCCAATGAATACCTCTCAGATTAGCATAAAACACATGAAGGCCTGCTAACAATTCTTGAAGCTTCAAATTTATTTTATCTAAATCATCCAATTTCAAATAACTTAAATAAGTTGACATATCATTCTCCTAATAAAAATAATTAAATATATGCTATAATGATATTATTTTAATATAAGCAGGGCTTATTATGCAAAAGAAATTTATTCCTATTATTTTAATTTTTATAAGTCAAATTACACTCTTAGGTATAAATGAAGACCTAGAATTTCTTTATTCATCAATTCATAAATTAAGAAATGAACTAAACTTAAAAAAGCTAGAAATAGACAAAACCCTTGAAAGAGTGGCAAAAGAATATGCAATCAATCTTAACGAAAACAAAGTATTAACCCACACACTTTTTGGCACAACTCCTATGCAAAGAGTAAAAAAATATGATCAACATTTTTGTAGGATAAGAGAAATTTTAGCATCAGGATTCGAGGTTAAAGACGTAACGGGAGCCTGGCTTAAAAGTAAAACACACAAAGCAGCTCTCTTAAATAAAGACACAAGTAAAATGGGAGGGTATGTACTACCCACACAGGACAAAAAAAACATATTTGTAGTAATTTTTGGAGAAAAATTCTAAATAAATTGACATAAATTAAACTTATTTTATATAATGTTCCTCAGTATTAAAAGGGTTCATAGTTCAGACGGTCAGAGCGCTTGCCTTACAAGCAAGATGTCGGGGGTTCGAATCCCTCTGAACCCAACATTGTTTTATCCAGTCTAATCTAAGGCACAGTTTTAGCCTTTTTTACTGGTAGGGAAACGATAATTAAAGCTAAACCTTAAAATCAACTTAAGAAGTTTATATCAACTTCTCTTTAAATGACTATAAAGGTACTACGTAATTGCAATTCCTTAACTTTAAGCAAACGTATTTAACTAGTATATCCTCAACATAAGTTAACAATTACATATTCTAAGGGGAACAACCAAGTTAATATTACTTTTATCTAAATCTTTACTTAATTCTTCTAGGCATAAACTAGCCTCATTTTTATCCTGAAAAAGCAAAATAAAAGCACCACCCCTACCAGCACCACTCAATTTGCCAGCAAGAGCATTAAATTCTCTACCTTTATTTATTATATAATCAAGGATCTTTGAAGATAAACCTAAAAAATTTAAATAATCATTTGCAATACTCATATTATTAGCCAGTAAAACAATATCTTGTTTATCAAAAGCAAAATAAGAATCTTTAACAATACAACCAAGCTCCTTAATAATTTCAAATCGATTATTATCACGAGAAATCATGTAATTCAAATCAGATATGATCTTATCTGTTGTACACTCCCTTTTGACTGCTCCAATCAAAAAGTAAAAATTACAAAAGGCTATTTTTTGATAACTTAAAGCACCATTTTTATTCTCTAAATAAAAAGTTCCATCTAATTCAACAAGCAAAATATCCATACCGGAAGACTTGCCATGAAAAATATTTTCAATTTCCCTTGCCAACAAAATTTTATCATAAGTACAATATTCATCATGCCCTACAATATATTCGGCAAAACATAAACTAAGACTAGCAGAAGAACCAAATCCCAATCCAACTGGAATCTGAGAAAATATTAAAAATTCAATGGGTCTAACTTTATTAAAATTCTTATCAATAAAACGTATTACTTCATCTATTTTTAAAGAAGGCGCCCCCAAGTATCTCCAAGAATCAGAAAAGGCATAAACCAAGTACATATAAAGAGGTAGCGTAGCACCAATCACTGGAAAACCATATACAGCACTATGTTCGCCCAAGAATAGTATTTTAGCAGGCTTTTTTATTATAAACATTTACTGAAATTTAACACCATCTAAATCTAGACTTATTGGTTCAATATTAAATTGCTCAAAAATTTCAAGATTTGGCTCATAGACTAAAAAAGTTTCATTCCCAGCACCTAAAGCCTTAATTAAGGTACATTCATCCTCAAGATAAGAAAGATTTAAAGGCAAACTAGCAGAAATACCTATCCGCTTCCCAATGTCCAAACCTATATTTTTTGCCAACTTCAAACCAGAGAGTAAAGAACCAGAAGAATTACTAATATCAAGAATAATATCTTTAATTATCATATTAACGTCTTTGATAAAACTCATTAAAGAAGCCCTACATTCATTATACTTAATAATAGCACTAGTAGTCTTAACTGGATTGGAACCTCTCATTAAATAAAAATTATTAAAGCATATCTTCTCTAAAATCTCATATGCAGGAGAATTGCCCCCTTTAAAGCGAACAACACCACCAAAAAGACTAGTAGCAATATCATATCCACTACCCATACCTCCTTGGGCATATCTGTAAGCTTCTAAACAATACACAAAAACTTTATCTTTATCAAAATAATTATTATTCAAAATCAACAAAATTCCACATACAATCCCAACAGCAACAACAGCACTTGAACCAAATCCTTTTTTTATCCCATTATTTAAAAAAAAATTACTTGTATCAACATAAACATCAAAAAATAAAGTTTCCAAATTAGCAAAATATTTTTGACTCAAATATCTAAACATCTTAAAAATAAAATCATCATTATTTTCTATTAAAGTAAAATCATCAATTTTAGTTTTTTTAGAAAAGAAACGCCAAGTATCACTTTTCCTAAAAGAAAAATAAGCTCTCTCCTTGATTGCAATTGCAAGCCCAAAACCATCTTCTTCCAAAATAGAATATTCACCCATTAAAAGCAAATTGCCAGGCACTGAAAAATTAACTACATCCATTCCAAACCACTTCCAATCCTTGAAACAACAAAATTAACATCTTTAAAATTACTAGTAAGTTCAGTCAAAACCAACTCCAAATCTTTCTTTAAACACAATACCTTAACTTGTGGCCCAGCATCCATCGTTTCAAAAACAGAAATACCTCTACGCCTAAGAGTGGCTATATAATTTATTAATTTTATAGTATTACTTTTAAAGTAAATAATGGAAGATGATAGCATTAAAGCAAACATACACTGATAACTTTTTACAATTTTAAGACCAAATCCGTTAAAATCTCCTTTTAAAAAAAAATATAAAGCTTCCTTCAATATATTACGACTAGATTTAATCCAAGCATCCCAATAAAACTTCTCTTGCTTGCAAATTTCCATGGCAACCCTTGAAGAAATCTCTTTTGCTCTGCTATCAACTATAGCAAATATTATACACAGATCACTAAAATGATCGAAACTATTTAGCCGAAATGCATTCATAGCCCCTTCTTTTAACAATGTAAATCCACCGTAAATAGCTCTTGATGCTGAAGCTGAACCTATTCTTGCAAGCTGTGAAGCTTTTTGATGAGAATATTGATTAAAATATTTTAAAATACAAGCAGCAATAGATGCAAAACCAGAACTTGAACTTGCAAGACCTGCAGCTGTTGGAAAATTATTTTCACTAATCACCCTAAACCCAACATTTGGTTCATTGATAATTTTCCTTGCATAATTAAAAAAATTGATTTCTCTCTCTTTCAATACAACAGTCCTTGAATTTAAAATTATTTCATCCTTACATGACAATTCAAGTTCGCTTATTGAATAAAACTCATCAATACTTACAGCAATACTTGAAGTAGCTGGAATATTTAAAAATTTATCTTTCTTTCCCCAATACTTAATTAAAGCTAAACTAGGGTTTACCTTACATCTAATCTTCATACTAAGCTCTCAGGTCCTTTAAAAGTTTAAAAGCAAAATCAAAAGAATAAATCCCACTCTCATTCATTTTTAATAATATTTCTGCTCTCTCTGAACTTGAAACATCATAATCCCTATTAAGAAGATATAAAACTTTATTAACATGCAGTTTCATATGTCCTCTTTGAATTCCATCAAGAGCCAGTGCTCTTAAAGCTGCAAAATTACTTGCAAGACCAACACAAGAAAGAATCCCCATAAATTCTTCTTTGCAATCAATCCCCATAATTTTAAAACTTAATATAGCTGCTTCATGAGAACCAGCTGAACCGCCTTTAAATCCAACCTGCAATGGTAGTTCAATTTCTCCAACCAAGTTTTTATCAGAAATATAAAATTTACTAAGAGGTAAATACCTGCCACTTCTTGAGGCAAATTTATGTATGCATGCTTCAAGTGCCCTTGTATCATTAAGTGTAGCAACACATAAACCCGTTATACCATTCATAATGCCTTTATTATTAGTAATAGCGCGCTCTTCTTCAAAAAATCCTATTTTAGAAATAAGTGAAATATTTTGAGCCAAAGCCCAAGATCCCTCATTATCCTTAAGCAAATTATTAATATCCAATTCAAAAGTAGCTCTTACAACAAAATCATTAGAATCATTACTTAAAATTTTTAAGACACACTCATACCCAAGCTCTAAAGTAATATGATGGGCCACTCTTTCAGCTACTGAATTTAACAAATTTGAACCCATAGCATCACAAACATCTATATAAATATTTAATTTTTGAATACCAATTTCATTAATAAACTTCGTTGACAATCTTCTAAATCCCCCACCCCTAAGCTCCATATTATGCAAAAGAGGCTTCGACCAAAGATCAACTTTTTCAAAAAGCCCAAGTAGAATATCACTTAAGTCTTTATCTGTTTTTACATAAACTTGAGCAATGCCCAGCACTTCACCCACAGAATAACTTAAATTAGCATTCTCAAGAATTTTAGCTGCAAAATTTAATGCCGCAATAACTGACGGTTCTTCAGTAGCAATAGGAACAACATAATATTTTCCATTTATCTTTAAATTTTTTACAATGCCAACAGGTAAGGCTAAATAACCAACATAATTCTCTATCATATGAGCAAGAAAATCTTCATCAACAGAATTATAAAAAAAATCACAAGGACTTAATTCCAAAAGGCTTTTGATCTCTTGTCTTTTATCTAAAATACTTTTGTTTCTAAAATTTTCACTAAGTTTCATAACAATCTTTAAAGCTCTTAACATTAAACAGTAAAGGATAACTTAAAAAATATTTATTTAACCTAAACTGTGCCAAATCTTTACTATTAGTCAATAACATCGACATCTTTAAAACATATTCATAATCTTTTAAAAGCTTATATATAGCATCTTCACCCCCTGAATAGAAAACCCTAAGAATGACTGCTGCAAGACCTACCAACTTAGCTCCAAGAGCAATGCCTTTAGCAATATCCATCCCAGTCTCATATCCCCCTGATGCAAAAACTTTATTTTTCAAAGAATCTTTAATACTAAGTAATGTCAACACTGAAGATATGCCCCAATTAGCAAAACAAGATGCAACATCCAAGTTTTCTTCTTTAATTCCCTCAACCAAAATCCAGTTAGTGCCACCACTACCAGCAAGATCAACATAAGAAACACCAAGCTCTAATAAGCTCATTACAGAATCGGGAGCAATTCCAAAACCCGTTTCCTTAACAATAACTGGAATACCAGAAACAGAACAAAGTCTAGCAATTGAGTCCTTAATTCCTTTAAAGTCTCTCTCACCACTTGAATTCATTAATTCTTGACCCGAATTTAAATGTACAATTACGGCATCAACTTCAAGCATCTTATTCATTTCAATTATTTCAAAAATACCAAATTCTCTTAACTGAACAGCACCAATATTGGAAAATAAAGGAATATTATGTGCATAATTTCTTAAAGAAAAATCTTTAATACATTCAGGATACTTAAATACAAGCTTAAAGGATCCAAGACTCATTGGAATTCTTAAATCATTTGCAATCTTGGCAAGAGACTTATTTAGTTTATTTCCCTCTTTAACACCACCTGTCATCGATGAGATAAAAATAGGCATAGCAATATCATAACCAAATATGCTATCTTTAGTATCTATATCACAAAAATTAAGCTCACTAAGTGCATCATGCTTTAAATTAACAAAATTTAAAAGATTATCACTCTTACTCACATCCCCTTTATTTAAACAAATTTCAATTTGTCGTTTCTTATTATTTAATATATTAGGCTCGATACCCATAAACCCGGTATCCATCCTCTCTAATTTCTTTTAAATAAAAGCCAAAAGATTCACCTGGAATTATCTTATTTTCAAAAAAATCTCTATACTCATCAAAATTTGCATCATGCCTTACTGAAAGTATCCTATCAATATCCCAAGTCTTAACAACACAATGAGCATTATCTTCAACTGTAAGCTCATAAATAACCATAATATTACCAGATCCATAAGAACAAAAAAGTATTTTCTCACCAGTAATATCCTTTTTGGCAAATACTCTCTTTAAATAAGACATTAAAGATAAAAATATTGATCCTGTATATAAATTTCCCACTTCCTTAGAAGCCTCAATAGAATCATAAAAATCTATTGATTCTAAATAAGCATTTCGCTCAGATTCATCCTCACTATAATATTTCTTTAAAACATAATGCATTGAATCTATAGGCATTTGTGCAAAAGGTACATGCAAAATAAATCTATATTTAGAAAATAAATCCTTAATACTCATATTCTTTTTATATGCAAAATTTGCTAAAGCCTCTTCATTTGCCTTATTATAACATTCAATAGAATAACGCCCCTTTACCTTAGCCTCAAGACTTCCAAATGGCCTAAAGAAATCATCAACATCATCAGTATAAACCCCAAATTCAGACAAATTAATAGACAAAACCTTTGGATCCTGTTCAATAAGCACTGCTGTTGCTCCAGCCCCTTGAGTAATCTCTGCTGTAGTAAGGTTACTATAATGTGCAATATCACTAGAAAATACTATGCCATATTCAGATTTATCTGAATGACTTAAAATACTTGCAGTACTGTGCAAAGAAAGTGCAGAACCTGCACACGCATGTTGCACTTGAAAAGTTAAAAAATTATTTGTCAAATCAATGCCAGCCAATTTCAAAGCCCCATAGACATAAGAAGAAATCGACTTTGAATAATCCACCCCTGTCTCAGTTCCACCTAAAAATACTCTCATCTTAGAGAGCTCAAGATTATTATTATCAAAAATAAGTTTAACAGCAGAACTAGCCATTGTAACACTATCTTCATTAGGCCTTGTAAACCTAAACGCTTTTTGAAGAGTTGCATCAATTGCTCTAGTAAATTTCTTAAAAAAAAGTTCATCAGAATTATATAAAGGATTGTCCAACAGCACCTGTAAACTTAGACAATTTAAAGGCAAAAAAACTCTAATATCACTAATACCTACTTTCACCAAATTTCCCCCAATTAAAAAAATAATTACCAATTATTATAATATAGATCATAAAAACACCAAAATTCAATATGATAGAACGAAAGGAGAAACAAATAATGAAAATAGCAGTACTTCTATCTGGTGGAGTAGACAGCTCTGTAGCCCTTTACACAATGATACAAAAGGGATATAAAAACATAAAATGTTATTATCTAAAAATTTGGCTTGAAGATGAACTTTCCTACATCGGGGATTGTCCTTGGAAAGAAGATATTAATTATGTTGAGACTGTATGTAAAAAATTCAATATACCATATGAAATCATCAGCTTACAAGACGAATATTATGACAGAGTAGTAACCTATGCTATTGAAGAATTAAAAATCGGAAATACTCCAAGTCCAGATATATTTTGCAATCAAAGAATAAAATTTGGAGCATTCTTCGACAAAATCAACGAAAATTATGATTTAATTGTCACAGGACACTATGCCAAAATAGAAAACATAAATAACTATCACAGACTTAAACAAGCCAAAGATAAGATAAAAGATCAAAGTTATTTCTTATCCCATCTCTCTAGAGAACAAATATCAAAATTGCATTTTCCATTAGGCGACCTATTAAAAACTGCAATAAGACAAATAGCACATAAAATAGATCTACCTAATAAAAATAGAAAAGACAGTCAGGGGATTTGTTTTCTTGGAAAAATTAAATATGATGAATTTATAAAATACCACTTAGGAGAACTTAAAGGTAATATAATTGAACAAGAAACGGGTAAAATACTTGGAACACATAATGGATATTGGTTTTTTACAATTGGACAAAGAAAAGGTATCAAACTCAGCCATGGCCCGTGGTTTGTTATAGAAAAAGATATTCAAAATAATGTCATTTATGTCTCAAACAGCACAAATTATTTAAAACAAGGGAAGAAACAATTTTTAGTGCATCAAACAAACTGGATAAACAAACCATTAAATAATCACGACTTAAGTGCCAAAATAAGACATGGAGAGAAAAAAATAAAATGCAAAATAGAAATGTTAAACAACGATATCATAAAAGTTGATCTAGAAGAAGAAGATTATGGAATCTCACCAGGACAATTTTGCATATTTTATCAAGAAGACGAATGCCTAGGAGGAGCTAAAATCCTTAAAACACTAATATAACAAGATAAATTACTAAAATCACAATTTATAGGGAATAATTTTAATATCCCTATAAATTATTTATCAATCTTAAAGTAATCTACTGATTCCTTTAAATGTTTAACACTCTCCAACATTCTCTCAGACATTGCTGAGAGCTCCTCACTACTGGATGCTGTTGTTTGAACTAACTGACTAACTTGTTCTATTGCATTCTTAAATTGTCCAATTTGATTACTCTGATTATAACTCTCACGGGTAATATTTTTAACAAGCCCAGCTGTTTTCTCCATTCCAGGAACAATTTGCTCAAAACTATTACCTGCTTTACTTGCAACAGTAAAACTTTTATGTGCAATATCAATAATTTCCCTAGCAGACTCCTTGCTTTGATCAGCAAGCTTTCTAACCTCAGCAGCAACAACTTCAAATCCTTTACCCTTATCCCCTACTCTAGCAGCTTCAATAGAAGCATTTAAAGCAAGCAAATTAGTTTGCCTTGTTATCTCATCAATAATTCCTATTTTATCTGTAATAACCTCCATAGCCTCGATAGCTTTAGCAACAGACTGATGTCCCTCTTTAGTTTTTTCATTAGTATTAACAGCAATACTCTCAGTAGTAGAAGCATTATCAGTATTCTCAGTAACCCCTTGAGATATTTGTTCAATGTTTGCTGTCATCTCTTCTAATGTAGATGCTTGTTCAACTGCTCCAGAACTTAAATTTTGACTAGCATTTGCTATATGAATTGCATTCTCATAAAGATAATCAAGATTTTCAATAATCCCTCTGGCAACAGATGAAAAATTAGACCTTAAAAGCTCCAAATTTTCATGTAAACCATAAAGCTCTAAGGTTTCCCAATCTAAAGAATAATTTGAAACAGTAAAATCACCAGAAGCAAGTCTTTCAGAATAACTTAAAATTCCATTTATAACAGAACTAAGTTTACCTACAAGATACATAGTCACTAAACCAAGAATCACCAAAGTCACAAAAAAACTTATTACTAAAATTAAAGTAGTAAGTCTAGTCATATAATGAAAGTCATTAGCATTAGCTCTAAGATATACTATAAACGACAAATTAGACAACTTACATTTTACCTTCTGAGCAAGAGAAACAAATTCTTGTCCATTAGCATCAAAATAACGTCTAAAGCTAAGTTCTTTATTTTTCTGAATTAAATCTTCAACGGAATTCTTAACTACATTAGTATAATAAGGTCTAACATTAACTAAATTATCACCAGGAAACCAAGTATGATGGATAAGAAATGAACCCTTTTCGTCAAATACTATAGCCCTACCAGTATCTAACGCTCCAAAACTAATATCCTTAAATGAATTATAAAGATAATCGACAGCATAAAATATCATAAAATATCCAAAAACATCATTAGTATCATGATCTCTTAAAGGCATTCCCATTAATAAATAAGGAATTTGACCTGCTTTATTCCTAATCTTAGAAACATCTTTCATTAAGACCTCTTCAACAGATCCAGAATCTGCTAAAAGAACAGAAGAGTTATAAATAGAACTAGTTCTCATTAAATTAAGAAAATATTCTTTATTTGCTACAGAAATACCATAATCACTATTATCTTTAACAGCAGTAGTAAATACTATTTCACCTTTCTTATTAGTTATCATCAAATTATTACCTCTGCCTGTTTTAACCAAAATCTCAATTTGATCTAAGATAGCTTCTATTCTCTTAGGCTTACTGTTAGCAATGGATTCAAATCTCTCTGAAGAATCTAAATACATGGAATTAATTTTTACCCTTTCTTCCATTGAAGAAAGATAAATGTTTAAAGAACTTGTAACATTTTTAATAAGATTTTGCATAAGATCTAACTGTTCAGATACTAAATTAGAGCTAATTGCCATCCCAAACACAAAAAACAACACAGAAATAAAGATTGATATAAGAATACTAACAAGAAGTAATATCCTAACCTTAAGCTTCAGTCTCATACGCTAATCACCTCTTACAAAAATAAATTCTAAAAATCTGAAAAATCTTCATCAAACTCTATATCTTTATCAACAACATCAATAGCTTTCTTAGGATCGACCCTCTTATTAATAGAGTTATAACTTACATTTGAATTAACTGAATTAACATGTATATTACTTTGCCCATCTCCTAACAATGCATTACCCTCTACATCTAAAGAAGTAGTATTTTCATTCCCAAAAAGATCATCACCAGCATTAAATTGATTAAAATCATCATTTCCAATATTTTTAACTTTGAAAAAAGATATCACTTGTCTAAGCTCTTTAGCCTTCTCAAGCATTCTATCAGCCATACTTGAGAGCTCTTCACTGCTTGATGCTGAAGCTTGAACAACTTCCCCAACCTGATCAAGAGCAACTTTAAACTGTGCGATTTGATCATTTTGTTTGTAACTTCCCTCAGAAATTTTCTTTACAAGTGTTGTGGTCTTTTCTATATCAGGCAACATGTCCTTAAATATTAATCCAGCTTCTGTTGCCAATCTAGAATTTTCTTCGACCAATTCACCAATTTCAAGAGCAGACTCCTTGCTAAGATCAGCAAGCTTTCTAATTTCACTTGCTACAACAGCAAATCCCTTTCCTTCTTCTCCAGCCCTTGCAGCTTCAATAGCTGCATTTAAAGCAAGCAAATTAGTCTTTCTAGCTATCTCTTCAATAACACTAACTTTCTCAACAATTGCATGCATAGCCACAACAGATTCCTCAACAGCCGTACCTCCTATGTGAGCATTCTCATCAGTAATCAAGGCAATTTGTTCTGTTTCTCGGGAATTATTCGCACTCATATTAACCCCAGATGATATCTGTTCAATATTAGCTAACATTTCTTCAAGTGTTGACGCTTGTTGCAATGCGCTAGAACTTAAACTTTGACTTGAATTAGCAACCTCAACACTTGCCTTATTAACATAACTAATATTTTGCAAAACACTTGTAATAGCATCCGCAATAGCATCTCTCATTTTAATAATTTGTAAGCTCAATGAACTCAATTCATCAGAATATTTGTCATTACCAATAGCATAATCTTTATCTAAATTTCCTTGAACTATTTCTTTTACTAAATTTCTAACCACATTCAATCTAGAGCTAATAACAATCTCTATCCTCATTGCAAGAATAACAACCAATATAATAATACCTAAAATAGAACATACCACAAATTTAAAAGCTAAACTATTAATAACCCCATAAATATCTTCATAAGGAATTCTAGCTGCAAGAAGACCACTATTATCCCCAAGCTCACTTTTAATAGGCAACACAGCATAATAATTATATAATTTCAGCTCTGGGAAATACGCTCTCTCAATTTGATAAACTGGAACCTCAGTTAACACAGTAGGCTTTTTAGGAGGCTTAGACAATGCATCGTTTAAAAGCCCAATAAATCCAGCACTAACTTTAGAAGTTTCACCATACTCCTCTAAAGGATTAACAAGATTATTATATGGATCTAAATACAATAAATTCCCTCTATCATAAAAACCAAATCTAGTTCTATCTAATTTATCTCTTATAACATCATCAAGTAAATAACCTACCAAATAACCAAGGAATACTTTATCTTCTGCTGAATATACAGGAAGGACTATGGCAGAAGCTTTTTTATCCTTATATAGAGATCTAACAGCAACTTCTCCTGCTATCCCTTCAGTCAGATTAGGATACCACCCAACAAAATCTAACCCTTTCTCTTTATACCCTTCTACAGAATCTTTAAAATATCCAGTATTTGACTCAGAATGACCAAAATCTATATTATTAGCATGTCTTGTCGTCACAATTACTTTACCGTCAAAATCAAAAAACGCAAATTCTTCATAAAAAGTATCAAGCTTTAAATTCCACAATATCTCATATACCCGATTTCGATACTTTTTATTTTTTTTCACCGTATCAAGAATAACTTTAGAATTCTCTCTAAATCTTTCCAATTCTAACTCTGAAAAAATATGTCCGGACTTTTTAATAATCGAATATTCATCCATAGTCTCAAGGGCTAAATTAGTACTTGCACCATCAATTACAATATAAAATGTATCTAATAAACTCTGTATAGCAAAAGCAGCTCGCCTTACTTGAGATCTTGTAAGTTGTTTATAGTAATTTTCTAAATAACTACCCAAAATAAATTTAAAAATCAAAGAAAAAAACAATATAGTTATCAACAAATATAAGAATAAAAACCCAACAAACCTGTGCTTAATTTTCAACATAAAAATACCTCGTCAATTAATCACCCACCTAATTAATTTAAAAAACATAAGAATTAAATAAGATATCTCTTACAACTGTATATCAAAAAATATAATTCCCAAATAAACCCTAAAGAATTCCACCTGTATCTTAAAAGAAATAAACATAAAAATCAATCTTTTTTATAAGGTAAACCTAAAGCTCTAGGAGCATAATTCTTTTTTGCAAAAAACATAAGGCTTACAATCACAACAACATAAGGCAAAATTATTAATACCTTAAGAGGAATTATGAAAGACAAAAAAGAAACTTGAGACATCGTCACAACTAAAGTTCTTATAAAGGAAAATAAAACGCTACCCATCAAAATCCCAAAAGGTTGCCAATTTCCAAAAATTACCATAACGATGGCAATAAAACCTTGACCACCAACAATTCCTTGCATATAACTTGAAGCAATTACAGTAGAGAGCACTGCCCCAGCAATTCCTGCAAATAAACCACTTAGAAGAACACAAAAAAACCTAATCATAATCACATTAACACCGAGAGACTCTAACACTTCTGGATCTTCACCACTAGCTTTAATCCTAAGTCCAATTTTAGTATATTTAAATATAATATGAAAAAGAACAACACATATTATTGCAATATAGAGTGAATATCTCTTACCAAAAATCTGAAATATAAGGGACTTCTTATCCAAAATTCCATCAAAAAATATGGGCAACTTAATATTTATTGGAGGAGTTGAAGCAGAACCGAAAATAAAAGTTCCAAACAACATCGCAATAGATGGTCCTAAAAAATTAATAGCTATTCCCGTTATTATATGATCTGATTTAAGAAAAACAGTAAAAATGGCATGAAGCACTGATAGAATCAGTCCTGAGAGTCCTCCAACAAAAATTGCAAATAATGGACTACCATAATAATATGCAACTGTAGCTCCAACAAATGCCCCAAGCGCCATCATACCTTCAATACCAATATTAATAATTCCACTTCTCTCACTTATAAGTCCCCCAAGACCAGCTAAAATTAAGATCTGAGAATTTACAAGCGTTTCACTAATCAGGAATATTAATGTGTTTAACACTCTTGATACCTCTCAAAAATACCCTATTAAAAAAATGACCGGCGGAAATCACAATCACTACTATCCCTATCATCAAAGACACAATTGCAGAAGAGAGTCCCATTAAACTTTGCACTCTACTACTACCATAAATCAAAACTGAGAATAAAATACTTGAAAATATTATTCCTATTGGAGAACTATTGCCTATTAATGCAACAGCTACACCATTAAAACCTGTCCCTTCCATATAAGCAAGCTTAAATATTGCCTTATTAACACCCATAACCTGTATGGCACCTGCAATTCCCGCAAGTGCACCTGAAAGAAACATAGTAAACATCAAAATTTTTTTAATATTAATTCCCACACGATAGGAAGCAACAATATTATGTCCAACAGAACTGATTTTAAACCCAAGCATCGTCTTATTCAATAAAACCCATATCAAAATAGCAATAATAATCCCAATAACTATCCCAAAATTAAGAGGAGCTTTTAACAAATCATTAATAAATGGATGCTCAGCTCTATAAGCAAGTCCCTCAGATGAAAGTTTCCAAGAACCAAAAAAATCAATAAAAGCACTTTCTCGAATAGCCTTAGACAAATCACTATTATCTTTTTTAATAGCAGGCAAATCTATTATTAGATTATTTACGTGAAATAAAATCCAATTAAACATTATTCCTGAAATTATTTCATTTATATTAAATCTAATTTTTAAATATCCAATTAAAATACCTAAAATCCCTGATGCTAGAAAAACAGACAAAAAAATACAAATTACATGTAATAAAGGTGGAAAATCCAAAAAAATTCCAGTCATTAAAGCTACAATTGAACCAAGCATAAATTGACTCTCAACCCCAATATTAAAAAGTCCCACTTTTAAAGCAATGCCAATTGAAAGGCCCGTAAAAATCAATGGAGTAGCATAGCTTATAATATAGCCAAAATGCTTAGGTGAAGAAAATATAACTTCTACCATTAAATAATACATCTTAAAAGGAGAATACCCAAGCAACAATACTATTAAACCAAGAATTAAAACACCTAAAAAAAATGCAAAAAAGTTAATAAATATTGACGAATTTAAAAATGTCTCAATTATCTTTTTACATTTACAATTATTAATTGTCATTTAAATTACACCCATCATCATTTTGCCAATAACACCAGCATCAAAATTGTTCTCTAAAACACCAACAATTCCACCATCATACATGACAGCTATCCTATCACAAACACTCATAAGTTCATCAATATCAAGAGATACAAGAAGAACTGTCATGCCCGCATCCCTTTGCGCTATCATTTTTTTATAAATATTCTCAATAGCACCCACATCCAGCCCCCTTGTAGGCTGAACTGCTAAAAGAACCTCAGGCCTCAAATTAATCTCACGTGCAACAACGACCTTTTGCTGATTACCCCCAGATAGATTCTTAACTTTGCTTAAAATATCTCTTGGTCTAACATCAAATGATACTGCAAGTTGTTCACTTATTTCCTTAAGAACAGTTAAATTAAAATCAACAAACTGTTTCTTAACAGTACTTAAAAAGTTAAGTTTACCACCATTCATATCACTATTCTTCATTTTTAAATAACTTACATCATCAAAACTTTTAATTCCAATGTTTTGAAAAATGTTAAAGTCCAAAATAAGACCGTGTTTTTGTCTATCAGACGGAATATGGCCAATTTTTTTATCTATTATTTGTTTAACACTAAGCCCCTTGATTGACTCAAATTTGCCATCAACTCTCTTAATTATATCCCCGCTAAAGATAGCTCTAATTCCAAGAATTGCTTCTACTAATTCTTCTTGACCACTTCCTTCAATGCCAGCTATTCCAAAAATCTCACCTTCTCTAAGATTAAAACTAATATCTTTAACTTTTAAAACACCCCTCTCATCTCTAACTTTTAAATCTCTAACCTCAAGAACATTTATGCCATCAACAATATGTTTCTTAGACATATCAAGAGAAGTTTCTTTGCCTATCATCAATTTAGTAAGCATCTTTTCATCAGTTTCATTAATATTAAAAGTTCCAACCACTTTGCCAAGGCGCATAATTGTACACCTTTGTGCTACAGCTTGTATCTCTTTTATTTTATGTGTAATAAGTATCACAGTATGTCCCTCTACAGCCAATGCTTTTAAAACATTCATGAATTCATCAATCTCATTAGGTGTAAGCACCGCTGTAGGTTCATCAAAAATAATAACATCTGCATTTCTATAAAGAACCTTAAGTATTTCTACCTTTTGCACCATCCCAACACTTAAATTCTCAATCGGAATATCAGTATCTATTTTTAAACCATATTTTTCAGAAAGCTTAATTATTTTCTTCTTTGCACAATTATAATTAATAAAGCCAAATTTTGAATCTTCATACCCCAAAATAATATTTTGCACAGCCGTAAATTTTGAAATTAACATAAAATGCTGAAAAACCATTCCAACACCACTGCGAACAGATTCGCTTGAATATTTAAATTTTATTTCACTTCCTCTTAAAAAAATTTGCCCGCTATCGGGCTTGTGAATTCCATAAATAGTTTTCATTAAAGTGGTTTTGCCAGCACCATTTTCACCAATAATTGCATGTATCTCTCCTTTTTTAAATCTTATACAAATATTATCATTAGCAACAAAGTCACCATACCGTTTAGTAACTTTATCTAAAATTAATATATCTTCTTGCATCAAAGATAGCCTGAAATGTAACAAAAATAAATAACATTTACTTATACCCTAATCATACATGCTAAAACTAAACATAAATATTTGCAAGAGATCTTAAGAAAAAGATTAAAAATCATGCAATAAAATTAATAAAAAACAAAAAATAATGATAAAATGAATGCACACTAAAAGAATGATTACTTTCAAGAGGATTAAAACATGAAAATTAAAGCTTGCATTTTCGACATGGATGGCACTCTAATAAACAGCATCATGGATATTGCATGCTCAATGAACTTTGCCCTAAAAAAATTTGGATACAGAGAAATTAAACCAGATGAATTTAAAACTCTTGTTGGAAGAGGGTATTCTAAATTAGTAGAAAACACTCTAGACTATCTCAGCATAAACTTAAATGACAAGTATCTTAAAGATAATCTTTATCAAGAATTCGTAAAAGCATATAATCACAATCTTGCCTCACAAACAATAGCATATGATGGAATACCAGAACTTTTAAAAAATCTAAACACACTTAATATTCCAATAGGAATATTAAGCAACAAAAACCATGAAGAACTATTAATAATAGCAAAAGATATATTTAAAGACATAAATTTTTTTGAAGTGAGAGGCTACTCATCAAAATTTGAGGCTAAACCAGATCCTGAAAATGCACTTGACATGATAATAGAATTAAATCTCATGCCAAAAGAAATAGCATATATCGGAGACAGTGATATTGACATGTTCACTGCTCAGAATGCCGGATTCCTACCTATAGGAGTTTCATGGGGCTTTAGAACAGTAGAAGAACTAAAAAAAAGCGGAGCAAAATATATCTTAAATAGTCCATCGGAACTTTTGGACATAATCAAATGAATTTAAAAGTATATTTTCCACATTTATATCATTATTTATTTAATCATGAAAGCATAAAGGGATTATCAGTTTTTGAAAAAGAAATTGAAATAATCAAATATCTAGAAGAAAATAAAAAAACTATTTCAACATTCATAAACGAAAACTTTAAATCTGATACTGATCTACTTATTCAATACGTTAAAGAAAAAACAGACATAATAATTACCCCTATTATCTCGTCAAACCTTGAATCCATTGATCTAAATATTGTAAAAGACATCTTTAACAAAGAACTTAATAAAAATAATCTAGAATTAATATTTCATTCCATTAAATCAAATCCTTACCTAAGGAAAGAATTTTTATATGATTTTAATGCTATAAGTAATGGATATATGACATTCTACATAAATAAACTCTTTGAAGACAAAAATTCTTACACAACATATTTAATCAAAAAAGAAAATGATATGCTCGATTCCTCAAAAATTGTAAAAAATTATATAAAAATTTTACTATTATTAAGAGTTTTAATAATCAAGTTTTATTTAGAAAAAGGGATAAAATTAATTCCAAAGAATATTGAAAACACAGCAAAATTAGTTAACGGAGAAATTAAATTTTTAGATGACAATACAGTTAATCTAATAACTCAAAGTCTCTTTAAATATGAAACCCTAAATAACATGTCACCAATTGCGACATTAATATCCATTTTTTCAAATAGAACCAAAATGCCAAACATTAAAAATAACAAAACAAAAGGATTTATAGGATATGATGAAAGTTGGTTTTCAATAAAACAATCAAGCTCCAAGGACTATGATCCTAGAATAGTTAAAGAACTTCTAGAAATAGCTAGGAAAAATAAATGGTAAAAATACTTTCAAATTTTTTTAAAGCCACTTTAATAGCCTCTATACTTGCATTCTTAATAGAAGAACTATCAATAATACTCTTCTTGCCATACAAGATTCGATTTGCACTAATATTCATTGGATTTTTATTCGATTTAGTCTTGATCATAATCTTTTTATATAAAATTTTAAAAGCCTATATATCACGAACATTACAAATATATATAAGAAATAATCTATTTTTCGATTTAATTCATTGCCTAATACCCTTAATATTTTATAGTGCTCATCAAATTCAAAATATAATTAATCCTCACGAAACAATTTTAAGCCCTATCATACTTTCGCTTTTCAAATTAAGATTCTTAAGACTACTTAGATTTAACGACTTAATGATTGAAATTTATTATAACCCAAAAGAAAAAAATCTAATCTTAGTCGCATTTGCTAGAACATTTTCAATAAGTTTACTAATTCCATTCATATTTTTCATAATATTTTCAAGTTCAAGTTTTGCAAATACAATTCCAGAAAAACAAGAATTTAATATTATAAAAAATATTTCAATAACAACTGAAAAAAATTATATTAAAGAAAAATACCCCTTTATACTAATAATTAAAGATATAGATGAAACAATATATTCTAAATCTGATGATATATTTTTCTACTACAGTCCTAGCGAATACAAAATCATTGAAATAGATCAAACAAAATTTTATATAGATAAATATCTGCAGAGAAAAAATGATTCTGTAATTGGAATATTTTTCTTTACACTTTTCATATCATTTACACTGTTTTTAACAAACTTTTATAAATTCTTCAAAGCAAGTTTTCTAAATCCAATTATACTAATGCAAGAAGTATTACAAAATCCAATTGAATATAGAAAAATTCAAATTCCATTTCATTTCAGCGAAGAAAAAGTATATGAAATGGCAAAAACATTTAACAATGTCTTATTAAAAGATAAACTTAATGCAAAACGAAGAAGCAAAATTCCCTTAGAAATTGAAAAAGTGAAACGAATAATAAACAACAATAAGGAACATATATGACAAAAAAAATATTTCTAATTTTCGTTATTACCACATCGATCTATTCAAGATTAATAACAACTTCAATCGAAAAACGATCAGCAGAAGCAACAAAAAAATATTCTGCTTTTAATTTAATAATAGAGGAAGAATATTATACCAAATATCCAAAAAGCACACATGAAATAGAGATATATAAATTAACAGAAAATTTTATAAAAAGCATTCTAAAAGATAAGATTGATTACAGCACAATCACTCCAGCCTACAAAGAAGCAAATCAATATCTAATCCAAAGTGAAATTATCGACAAAGATTTTTCTAAGTATAAAATATTCAAAATAAAAACTATAGACTCAATTTTTAAAAGTTTAGCATTAATATACACCAAAAAAGGATTCTACAAATTAGAACTATATATAGGAAACAACAGTAAAAACAAATTAGAAATTTTCAATCTTAACATGTCATATTTTACAAAGAACTTAAACGAAATAAGTAATTCAATGCTTTTTTACAAAGAATAATAATCAATTAAGCATATACTACTTTATTTAATAAATACAGACATAACTCTTTGAAGGACCTTAGCTCTATCAAGAGGCTTTACAATAAATGTCTTTGCACCTTTAATCAAGCAATCCTTCACCAACTGCTCTTTACCTAAAGCAGAAATCATTATTACTTTAGCATTTTGATCAAACTCCATAATATTAGAAAGACAAGTTATTCCATCCATCTTGGGCATAGTAATATCAAGAGTAACAACATCAACATTAGGATAATGATTCTTATATTTGATTACAGCCTCTTCACCATCAGCAGCAGTATCAATAATATTAAAGCCCTCAGACGTAAAAATTTGTGTAAGCTGCTTTACAGTAAAAACCGAATCATCCACAATCAAAACATTAAAAGGAACACCTGTTTCATAATTAATACCCTTTGGTTTATTTGAAGAATCCATAGCAATCGTAGTTTTCTGGATCATATCAAACCCTCTTTTTCCATAATAAGTACTTTCAACTTCATAATCATATCAAACCCTCTCTCTTATTGCAATATTAACTTCTATAATTTTACCATCTGGCAAAGTAAAAGGTACTATTAATGCTTCAGAACCCTTATTACTTATTTTCATATTTTCTCCATAAATAAAAGCCGGTGGAGTTATATCAAACACAAAACCTTTAGCATGCAAAGTAGTAACAAAATTACCAGCAATAATATTGCCAACTTCTGTAAGAGTTGCTGCTACCATCTCCTTAGTCTCTTCATCATCAAAATCAACATATTCCTCAAAATTCAACTTGGAAGCAACAAAAAGCGCAGTATCAATATCCATATCAATAATAATGCTACCTTCAACAGAACCTGCAAGTCCTACAATTACAGAAACACCCTTTATTTTTTGATTTATCGATTTAAGTCCAGGGCTGCCCATATGAATATCTTCAACAAGTAACATATCTCTTAAAACTGAAGACGCAGCATCTAAAAATGGTTCTATATAATCTATTCTCATTAATTTCTCCTTTAGATCCTTTTATATAAGTTAAAATGTTCAACAGAAATATCTTTTACAAAAAGATTACTGTTCTTAAGTTCTTCATTATCTCCCAAAATTAAAAGAGCTCCTCTAACAGACTTTTCTGCAATAGCATCCAGAATTAAAATTTGCTTATCATCATTTAAGAAACATAAAATATCCCTTAAAAAAATAACTGCCAAATTGTCTGGGAATTCTGATAAAATAGCATCTGAATATTCAAATAAAATATTATTCATAATCTCTGGCTTAAATTTATAAACCCCCGGACTTTGCTCAAAGGAATTTTTTACATAAATTTCGCTCAAATTAATCTCAGCCTCTGAGAAAACTAAATTAGAAGTGCTAATTGCTTTAACTAAATTATTATCAATAGCTTTTACCTTAAAGGGATTTTTATAAGTATCATATAAAACATTCACAAACGAGACTGTTTCCTTTCCATCGCCACATCCAATCTCAAAAACATTCAAAATTGTGCCAACATCATTCATATCATTAATATATCGCCTAACAATCTCTTCCTGAAATTCTTTTAAATACTTATCATCCCACAAGCATCCTGATGATTTTGAATAAAACTCACCTAGAAAATTATCATAAGACAAATCATTAATATTTGCAATATCTAATTTCATACCAACTTTCTTTAAA
Source organism: Borrelia coriaceae (assembly GCF_023035295.1). Taxonomy (NCBI): domain Bacteria; kingdom Pseudomonadati; phylum Spirochaetota; class Spirochaetia; order Spirochaetales; family Borreliaceae; genus Borrelia; species Borrelia coriaceae. The sequence goes on along the minus strand of NZ_CP075076.1, from coordinate 713,743 downwards.
AACTCGTCACTCACTAAAGATGCATTGAAAGAATATTTAAAAAGATTTTCCTTAATAATCTTTAAATCATCATCCTTAGAAGACGTTGAAAACTCAGTAATAGATGCTTCTGACAATTCTACAGCATTATTGTTATAAGGAAATGATTTGTCTTCATTTTCAGAGACATTTACCTCACCATCATTCCTGCCATCTTCCAATAAAATTTCTTCTTCTCCATCATAATTAAAAATTTTATCAACATCAAGCAGAATATATAATTTGTCACCATACTCTACTACTCCCTTTATGTAATGCATAAGGGATTCCTGAGATAAAACAGGATGGGGCGTTTGAATCAAAGAAGAATCAATTGAAAAAACATTATTAACCTTATCAACAATAACCCCTATTAATAAATCACCATTCTTAAGAACCATAATGTCTTCAAGCTCTCTCTTCATTACTTCCAAATTAAACATTATCCTCAAATCAATAATAGAAATAATCTCACCTCTTAAATTATCAAGACCAATCACGTATTTCTTAGCATTTGGAACATATGTAAAATTACTAGATTTCCTAATCTCCTTAACTTGCATAATATCTACCAGATAATTATCATTCCCAATATTAAAAGATACCACTTTAAAATCTAAGTTAACAGAATTATAGCCTCCACCCTGATTCCTTAAACTATCCTCACCAAAACATATCTCTTTTATTTTAATCATAAGACTATCCTTTCATATCCTTTAGGTCAAAAAGCCTAAACACATCAATAATTAAGACAACCTTACCATTACCAAGTGTAGTAGCTCCCACTATTCCAGGACTTGAAGCATACTTATCTTTAATAGGCTTTACAACAAAATCCTCTTCTCCAAGAATAGAATCCACAACTATCCCTGCCTTCTTATCATTAATGCTAATGACTATCAAAAATTTTTCACATAGGGTTTGAGTGTCCTTTATATTAAAAAGCTCATCAAGCCTAAGCACAGATATAACTTCTTCTCTTAAATTATAAACTTCATGGTCATTTTCAAGAAGCTTTATATTCTCTTCACTAATTCTATGTGTTTCAAGAACGCTATTTAAAGGAACAACATAAACCTCAGCACCTGACTTTACAAGAAGGCCCTGCACAATAACCAACGTCAAAGGAAGCTTTATTTTAAAAGTAGTACCAACATCAACTTTCGAATCTATGATAATATTTCCATTTAATTTTTTAATATTATTTTTAACGACATCAAGTCCTACGCCTCTACCAGAAACATCTGTAATTTGACTAGCTGTTGAAAACCCAGGTTCAAAAATTAGATTAAAAATCTCACTCTCAGATAGCACCGCATCTTCTTTTATTAAGCCTTTCTCAATTGATTTTTGCCTAATAATATTTGGATCTATACCTTTCCCATCATCTTCAATCTCAATTGATATCACATTACCTTCATTTTTAGCGCGCAAAACTATATGACCAACCTTATCTTTGCCCTTTTTAAGTCTCTCATCAGCAGTTTCAAGGCCATGATCCATAGAATTCCTAACACAATGCATTAAAGGATCTACAAGATCATCTATAACAGATTTATCAATCTCCGTATCTTCACCCTCGGTAGAAAGCTCTACAACTTTTCCTAACTTCTTTGAAAGGTCTCTTACCACTCTTGTAAATCTTGAAAAAATACTAGACACTGGAAGCATTCTTGTCTTTAAAACACTTTCATGCAAATCAGTAATTATCCTAGAAAACCTATTAGAAGCAAATTTAGAATCTTGAAGAATTTTTAATAGTAAATCTCTTAAACCTGCCATGTCACGTAAAGTTTTATCAAGCTTATGTTCCACCAAATTGGCTATTTGGTTTTCAAGAGAACTTTCCAATTCTAAACCCACATCCTTACAAACCACCTTTAAATCCACCAAGAAACTATTTCTCAAATTTTCTTGATAATCATAAAAATAATTAAAACCATAAAGGAAAGACGTCATATCAGCATTGATTTGATTATAAGTTGACTTACTGATAACAGCCTCACTTACAAGGTTTAATATGGAATCTATTCTTTTACTATCAATTCTAATTAAATTGACACTTACAGCTGCCTTCTTAGGTTCCTTAACAGAAGGATAACTCCCAACTTCACTACTTAAATCTATATCCTTAATATTTTTTAAATCAATTTCGTTAATATCAAAATTAATAACAACATCTGACAAATCTACCTTTTTAGAAATACTATCTACTGAGGCATCTGATATTAAATAATATACAATAAACTCAAAAAATTTATCGGATAATAAATCTTCACTATCAGGAATAGTTTTATAAATTTCTCCCAAACTTTTTAACGCCTGCAACATCTGAAATCCAGAAATTGTTGACATAGGATTATCTTTATTGAAATTTAACTTTACCTCAAACAATTTAGAATCACCAATACGCTCTCTTAAACTTATAAGCTCATCATTAGAAAGCTGTAATTTTACCTTAAAGAGAGTGTCATGAACAACTGTTCCCTTCTCTCTTAACTCTGCCTTGGCTAACTCACTATCAACATCAAGTTCATCAATTACACAACTCAAAGCAACATCAGACAAATTGATCTTTTCTTCAACATTAGAACTATTTAAATATAGCAAATAATAATCTACTCTTCTTAAAAATTTATCTGCAATAAGTTGTTCATAATTAGGAACAGTATAAAGAATTGGACCTAAGTCTTTTAAAGCTTGAAATATCTGTATACCAGAAATTGTAGCCATAGGATTATCTTTATCAAAATAAATACTCACTCTTAAAACTTTTTGCCCAACTCCCACAACTTCTCTCATATCACCAAGTTCATGGGAAGAAAGTAAAAATTCATCATCATTTGCATCATCCAAAGATACAACAGGAGCAACTGTCTGATGCTCATCTTTTAAAAACCCTCTTAATTTATTTTTAAGCTCGCTTACATCTTGTAAATAAACATCCCCATTAAGACGCGCTTCTAGCATACCTTTTATTACATCAAGCGCACTTAAAAGTAAATCAACAAGGTCATTACATATCTTTAATTTATTATCTCTAATAGCATCAAATACATCCTCAACGACATGAGTGAAACCTGAAAGTTCCATCATATCAACAGAAGCTGAACCACCCTTAAGAGTATGAGCCGCTCTAAATATCTCATCAATAGTATCTGCATTATGAGGGTCATCCTCTAATGACATAATGTTCTCTTCAAGAGTATCTACAAGGTTCTGAGCTTCCTCAAAAAAAATCTCTAAAAGTTCTTCGTTTTCTGGATCTATCATCAGCTTATTTTTCCTACTTTAAGCTATAATAGGGCTAAATCTCAAAGATTTTCCCTATTAATACAATTAAATTTATTATTCTAGAGATCGTGTTCCAGGACCATTCTTATTGCCTTTCTCTAGGAAATTTTGAAAGGACTCATCTGGCATTGACACATTCTCCCTAATCTTTAAAACTCTCTTAAGCGCTTCCCGTGTTTTTAATCTTTGAAGTGATTTAGCACCACGTGTCTCATAAATCTTAAATACAGCTTCATTATCAATGTCAGAATCTAAAGAAACACTTAATTTATCATAAATAACTCTGACATCTTTGACATAAAAAATCAAATTCTGATCCTTGGAACTATGCGATTTTGAAACTCTAAATGCCTTAAATCTCATCTTACTTGAAGGAACAGGGTAATTAGGAACATTATCTTTAACTATTTTAGCACTTATGCTTGGAAGATAATTAGGATTTGACCACACTAAATCTGCCCAACCCTTAAATTTTAAACTACCTAAAGGATAAACATATTCCATACCACTCATATCTTCAAATAAAACTTCAAGATCAATCTCATGACCCAAGCTGTAAACGGTCACCTTAACTTCTCTCATAGTCTTAACATTGTCAATCAGACCTTTACCTAAAAACTGATTACCATCTTCTCCAGCATAAAAAGGAATCTTAAATGGAGGCAAAACCATTGCAGAAGATTGAGAATGACTTGGAAATAACACTCTCACTCCTAATACTGTATCACCTGCATATCTTTTAGATTCACTCTTAACAACAGCTGGAGCAATAACAGAATTTTTAACATAAGTCTGCATCCTAGCTGAAGGAGTTAAAAGGACAGTCCAATTACTTATTCCAAGATCTAAAACCATATCTTCTGCCTTCACAATACCTGAAGCTCCAGAATATACACGCTCAACATAATCTGTAAGATCAAGCTTTGTTGGACTTGGATCCCTTGCAAGTTCTGCAAAATCAAGAACTAATTCTCCAGGTTCGTTTTGCACAAAATTATCACCTGATGATTCACTAGATACCCTTTGTCCAAAAATAGGACTTAAGATAATAAGAAAAAATAAAACAAAAACAATGTCTTTTACTTTAGCCATAAAAATCAACTCCTTTTACAAAGTAATTTAAGATTTTCATTTTTAACTTTTAACTTTTACAGTACATTTAAAGATGTTTAAAAATGCCTTACACATTTAAAACATACCCTTCAATAAAAATAACAACTTTTCTAACATGTCTAGGATAGTTAAAATTAATTGTTTCTTTTAAAGATTTAACAAATGAACTTACTCTCAATTTATCAGAATCACTATAACCCCCACTTGCAAAAGAATTATAAAACTCCTTTGAGAGATTTATAAAATATACATCATCAATCATAAAAGAATACAAAAATCTAACGTCTCTTGTATCAAATTGCAAAGAAAAACCATTACTATTACCCAATAGAAAATCTTTAACTAAAAAATCCAAATTATCTTTAAGAGTCTTTTTCTCTTTCAAATATCTTAAATCAGAAATCAATTCATTATCACAATAAAAATAGAATACTTTCCTAAAGAAAATATTCTCACAATTTATAAAAACCATATATGAAGAAAATAGGAAACTTAAAAATAAAAGTGCAACTAATATCTCAAGAGAATATTTTGTTCCATTACGAATAAAAAAATTACAATAGATAAAATTATTTTTCATAAAATTCAATAAACTTAATTAAAGCTTTAAGTACTAATACATTTATCTTGCTCATATAATTGTAATCCAAAATCAACATCGCATCATCAATGTTAGATAAAAATCCAATTTCAATTAACACAGCAGGCATACTACTATTTTTAATTACAAACCACTGCTCTTCCCTAATTGATCGAATTTTGGTCTCACATAAAACATTAATAAAAGTCTCATATAAAATTTCAGCTAATTTCTTTGATTCATATTTATACTTAATATCTAGTATATCATTAAGCTCCCTTAAGTATCTATTACCTCTAATATCATACCCTTTAAAATTTCTCACAACTTCTCTTTTTGAATCCTGGGGAAGATACCAAAATTCAATTCCCCTAGCTTCAGGATTTAGCGCATTATTCACATGTATGGATAAAAATATGACATTATGTGGAAAATCTGGTTTAATTGCATTTGCAAGCTCAGATCTATCTTGTAACGACACAAAAACATCATCTACACGAGTTAATAGAATATTCCTGTCTAGAAAATAATTACTCAAGATTTTATATAAATGCATAGAATAAGTTAGAGCAAAATCTTTCTCTACGAGAGTAATATCATGTTCATTGATCTTATGAGTCACAATAGCCCCTCCATCATGTCCACCATGACCAGGATCAATTACTATCGATGTTATTCGAGGTTTACTATAACTCTGCAAAGCTCTAAAATGATTTTCAATCCGCATCACAGCCTTCTCGGTTATCAAGATCTCTCCATCCTTTAAAATAATAGGATCAACGTAAATATAATAACCAATAGATGAAAGACCATACTCAAAGCCAACTTTAAGCTTAAGATGTCCTTTCTCATGTTCAATTGTAAGAATATCACTTTCAATATTAAAGTTGAACTTAAAAACGTTACTATCAAATGAATCCAGAATATTAACATAATCAACTTCCTGGGCATTTAAAAATAGAGAAACAAAAATTAAATTAATCAATAATATTATTTTCCCAAAGTTCAATCGCACTCTTTAAGTCACCTTTAAACCTTAAGCTATTTTTAGTAATTTCATTTTTGATCTCTCCAAATTCTCTGCCAAATTTAAAAGGGCTAATACCATATTTTAAGCATAGTTTTAAAAATCTAAAGAACGAAAATTTTATTCCATTCCCAACAAAAATAGGAACATAATTTTTAAGCAAAAATATTAAAAAACTTTTATTTCTCGTCAAGTCTTCTGGAACATTTAAAGCAGTATATTGTATTCTAAGCTTCCTATAGATATGAATACTCTCTCCAAAATAGATAGCCCTAAGCCCAAAATCCAGTCTTTGAAAATATTCATTTTTAATCCTTCTATCAAAACCTCCTAACTGAATAAACTTCTCTTTAGAGTAAAGCCCACAATAATCCATAGTAATTAAAGTTTTCTCATAATCTTTCTCAGAATTTATTAAAATTACATTCAATTTTTGATGCTTATCAATAGTGGGAATAAAAACTGATGGAACAACTTCCTCTTCTTTGTCAAAAAATTCTCCACCAACAAGAAGTATATTCTTCTTAACTATTTCATCAAATATATTAGGAATCCAAAAAGGATTTAACAAGTACATATCACTTTGCAACACAAACACAAAACTACAAATGGATTCTTTCATAGCTAAGTTAACCTTCTCACCAGAATTCAAGTCATCAGACAGCAAAATGAATTTTAATTTATCATAGCTCTCTGAAATAAACTGAAGAGAAGTTCTATTACTTTGCCTTTCAATAGAAATAATTTCCCTGATAAAATCAAAATTAGAAAGGAACTCAAATAAATCTTCTCTAAAAATTTTTGTACCTCTATTTAAAATTACAAAAGAGATGCCAAAAGTTGATCTTTGGACATAATTATTTTTAGACTGAACAACTGTATAAGAATAGTCATTACTCTTAAAATACATAAGTTACTTCAAAAATCCTCATAATTAAACTATAATAACAACTATGGTAAGCACTAAAATGCCAAAAATAAGTATTTTACACATTAATCAATTAAAATATAACATAGTTATTGCTATTTTAATACTCATAACCTTGATAAGTTGCAAAGATAAAAATATAACCTACGACAAGAGAATAAAAAAAATACTAGATAATAACAATATTGAATATAAAATAGACAAAGAAAATGACTTTATTGTATCAAAAATCATAAATGACACAAAAATGGAAATAATAATTAGATCAAAGCTAAATTCGTATCAAAATTCAAAAATAAGAGAAATATTTGGAATCGTAGAGATATTCGACGCCAATTCAGAGAAAATTCAAGAAATATCAGAATCCCTAATGAGTGATAGCTACAATAATCGTGTTTTAGGATCATGGGAAATCATTCATGATCCTGAAAGAGGTAATAATTCTTTAGTATACATCATCAAAGCTGAAGAGAATGCAAAAGCACCTTTTGTACTCGATGCCCTTGAAGAAGTTGCAGCAACAATATCCATCTTCAAAAAGGTACTCAAGGGCAATGATACAGAAGTCAATATTAAATACACACCCACTGAAGCTGATGATGAAACTTTACAAAATGAAGATAAAATAAAAGACCATGCGGAAGAAGAACTCCAAAAAATAAAAGCTGAGTAACTATTCTACATTCAAAGAATCAATATCAAAGTTAAATTTTACTCTATCACCTACTTTAATTTTAAATTTAGCAAAAGAACCTTTTAGAACCTCAAGAGCATACTTAACCTTATACCTAGAATTCACAACCTTTTCTGAGAAAGGAACCAAACTATAAATTTCCTTAATAATACCTACAGAATTAATATAAGCAATTTCAAGCGGCACTGGAGTATCTTTCATCCAAAAAGATAAATTTTTCTCCGATCTAAAAACAAAAAGCATACCATTATTCTCATTTATCCTCTTAGTACCCATATAGCCCTTAGCTCTAGTAGGTTCATCAATTGCAAGCTTAACAAAAAATTTAGTATTATTGATAATAATTTCTTTATCATATATATGATTAACACACGATATGCAAAAGACTAATGTAAAAAAAATTCTCAGGATCAACTCTCCTTATTAATATAAGACTTTAATGTCATCCTTAAAATATTATTGTTTAAAGCAATAATAGAATCACCAACATCCCAAACATAATTAAAAGGAGTCACAACAGTAGCATCACCAAATTTTTCTTTAACACTAAGAACAATAGAGTATTGAGTAATCAATTTCTTATCAAACACAAAAGTATACGAATAAAGCTTATCCTTATCAAAATTAAAATAAGCATACCTTACAGAAGGCCTACCTTCAAACCTTAAAATCTCTGTTTTAGCATGGGGAAACTCAACTTCTTCAATATCATAATATAGAACAGAGGTTTTACGAACAGTATCCTCAACAGACTTAACACTATCTCCAATCTTAAAAGATAAAAAAACAGATAATAAATAAAAAACAGTAATTCCCATATGACCTTATCCTTAGAAGAAAAGAATATAAACAAAAAGCAAAACTATCAAAAAACTAGCAAATAAATAAAGCATTACACTAACATTAAATCCAAAATAAAACCTCGATTTTAAAAAATTACTATTCCAGGTTCTTCTAAATTCTACTCTTCGTCTTCTTTTAAAAGAGCGTTCTTTAACCTGTTCTTCAAAAGGACTATAACCACATTTTGGACAACCATTCTCAAATGCAGAAACAGTACCTACATATCCACAATTTGGACACTCAAGATCCCCTAGCCTAGAGTGACAATTTGAACACATAGCTTTATCAAGCTCAACTGCCGCCCCACATTGCTCACAAAAAACTTCAAAATTAACTTTTTTCAAAAAAAAATCCTTTAAATACAATTCCTAAACACAATATACATTAACTATCATATAAAATATACTAATATATTTAAATAGGAAAATTAAAATGAAATCAGGATTTGTATCAATAATAGGTAGACCTTCAACGGGGAAATCTACACTCTTAAATGCAATATGTGAACGTCAAATATCAATCATTTCATCTACACCACAAACAACTAGAAATAAAATAAAAGGAATATTCACAGATAAAAGGGGTCAAATTATTTTTATAGACACACCTGGATTTCATATAAGTAAGAAAAAATTCAACATAGCATTAATGAATAACGTGCATTCGGCAATTACAGAAGCAGAATTGATTCTCTACGTAATTGACATTCAAGACGAACCTGGAATTGAAGAAAATGAAATATTAACAATCATTAGTAACTCCAAGATTAATTTTTTAGTAGTCATCAACAAAATTGATATCCAAGAAACAAAAGAAAAAGAAATAATGATATTTTTAGAAAAAAAAGGAATAAAAAAAAACAATATTATCAAAATTTCTGCTTCTAAAAAAACCAATATCGAAGAAATTAAAGATAAAATTTATGAAAACCTACAAGAAGGACCTCTTTACTATCCAGAAAAATATTATACAGATCAAGAAATGAACTTAAGAACTAGTGAAATAATTAGAGGCGTAGCAATTAAAAAACTAAAAGAAGAACTACCATATTCTTTATATACAGAAATAGAGATTTTAGAAAACAGGCAAAACAAACTATTTATTAAAGCAAATATTATTGTAGCTGGAGAGAGTCAAAAAGGCATCATAGTAGGTAAAGGGGGCAAAGGAATAAAAGCAATTGGAAAAGAAGCAAGAGAGATAATATCAGAAATATTTGAAAAAAAATGTGATTTATTTCTACAAGTAAAATTAAAAAAAAATTGGAACAAAAACCCTAAATTAATCAAAAAGTTAATCAATTAGCACAATAACACATTAAAATATCTCTTTCAAGCCTTGAAATAAAAAACATCAAATGTTAGAATTAAGGTTTAAACAGGAGTAATACTTATGAAAACAGCACACTGGGCGGATTTTTATGCGAAAAAAATAATAGAAGAAAAAGGTGATAAGAGGCAATATACAGTTGCATCAGGCATTACTCCATCAGGAACCGTACACATTGGAAACTTCAGAGAAGTAATTTCAGTTGACCTTGTAGCAAGATCACTAAAAGATGCAGGAAAAAATGTAAGATTTATATACTCATGGGATAACTATGACGTATTTAGAAAAGTACCTAAGAACATGCCTGACCAAGAATTACTGACAGCCCATTTAAGACAAGCAATCACAAGGGTTCCTGATACCAAAACCAATAAATCAAGCTATGCAAGAGCAAACGAAGTGGAATTCGAACAATATCTACCCATTGTAGGTATTGAGCCAGAATTTATAAATCAAAGTCTAAAATACATGTCAAGTGACTATTCAAATCAAATTAAGTTTGCACTAGATCATAAGGATAAAATAGCAGAAGTCCTCAATCAATACAGAACGACAAAACTTGCTGATAACTGGTATCCTATTAGCATTTTCTGCACCAAATGCAACAAAGATACTACAACAGTAAAAAATTATAATCATTGCTATTCCGTTGAATACTGTTGCGAATGTGGTAATAAGGAATCACTCGATTTAAGAAAAACTTGGGCTGTAAAACTCCCATGGAGAATCGATTGGCCAATGAGATGGAAATACGAAAACGTTGATTTCGAACCTGCTGGAAAAGATCATCATAGTAGTGGAGGGAGCTTTGATACCTCAATAGAAATTGTAAAAATTTTTGGAGGAACTCCTCCCGTAACATTCCAGTATGATTTCATATCAATCAAGGGACATGGCGGAAAAATATCTTCATCATCTGGAGATGTCGTATCACTCAAAGATGTCCTTGAAATATATACTCCTGAAGTTACAAGATTCCTATTCGCATCAACAAAACCCAATACGGAGTTTTCAATATCATTCGATCTTGACGTAATAAAAATTTACGAGGATTATGATAAATTTGAAAGAGTATACTATGGAATTGATGACATCAAAGAAAACAAAAAAGAAGCTTTTAAAAGAATTTACGAACTATCTCAACCAAAAGCACCAGACAAAGAAATTCCCTATCAAATTGGGTTTAGACATTTAAGTGTGATTTGTCAAATCGTTGAAGGTGACAAAGATAAAATTTTTAAGCTTTTAAATGATGTAAAAGAAAGTCAAAAAGCAAAACTTATAAATAAAATTGAGTGTGCAATTAACTGGATCAAAAAATTTGCACCTGAAGACTTTAAATTTTCACTAAGGTCTACATTTGATAAAATTGAAACCTTAAAGGATAACAATAAACAAGGTGTGACACAATTACTAAACTTTTTGAAAAAAAATTTCAACAATGTCACTGAAAAAGAAATACAGGATGAAATTTATAATATTGCAAGAAACAATAACATCGAACCCCCATTATTCTTTAAACAATTATATAATATACTAATTAACAAAGACAAAGGACCAAAATTAGCAGGATTTATTAAAACAATTGGTATTAAAAAATTTGAAGAAATTATAACGCACTACATTTAAACATAGCCAATTATTCAATACAATAAAAGGAAATCATTAACTTAATGCTCTCCTTTTATTAGCAATATTCATAATCCCTTTATTTTTTCTTTCCTTGATTAGCAACAGATTCCATAGCTGCCTTAATCTTATCTTCGTCACCCAAATAGTAGTGTTTAATAGGCCTTAAATCCTTATCAAGTTCATACACTAAAGGAATACCAGTGGGAATATTAAGCTTCAAAATATCCTCATCACTCATATTATCAAGATATTTAACTAGAGCTCTTAAAGAATTACCATGAGCAGCAATAATCACTCTTTTACCTTCAATAATAGCTCTAGCAATTTTATCTGTCCAATACGGTATAACTCTTGCAACAGTATCTTTTAAACACTCTGTTGAAGGAAGCTCACTTTTAGGAATGCTTTTATATCTTAAGTCATGAATTGGATGACGTTTATCGGACTCTTCTAAAGGCATAGGAGGAACATCATAGCTACGTCTCCACATTAAAACCTTATCTTCTCCATACTTCTCAGCTGTTTCAGCCTTATTTAACCCTTGCAAAGCTCCATAATGCCTCTCATTAAGCCTCCAAGATTTCTCCACATCAATATAAGACTGACCCAATTCACGCAAAATAATATTCAAAGTATCATTAGCCCTTACCAAAACTGAGCTAAAGGCAATATCAAAAGAATAGCCTTCCTGTTTCAGAACCCTACCACCCTCTAAAGCTTCAGAAATACCCTTATCAGAAAGCTTAACATCAGTCCAGCCTGTAAAAAGATTTTCTTTATTCCATTCACTCTCACCATGACGCACTAAAACTAATTTATACATAAAATCTCCTAATGAAATGTTTTTATTACTTTAATAATACTTTATCAAGTATAAATTAACACAAAATATAATCAATGTTAATACTCAAAAATTCTATAATAATCATAAATACAATTAAGTTATTAAACAATTTGAGCTCAAAATTTAATACTATTGATCATCTCATCCTTAATGATATAATTTACCCTGAAAATTTATAAATAAACCTAAATGATTAAGGACAATATATAATGGAAGAACAAAAAAAGTTAGTTGCAAAATATGCAATTGATCATTATGTAAAAAGCGACATGCGTCTTGGTATTGGAACAGGAACAACCGTTTTTCATGCAATTAAGTATTTAAGCAAAAAAATAAAATCTGAAGATTTAAAAAACCTAAAACTTTATCCAACAAGTAGTGACACAAAATATCTCCTTGCAAGAGAAGATATTATATATGAATCTAAATTTACAAAACTTAGCAAAAATATAGACATCACAATCGATGGAGCTGATGAAATTTTATTAGATACAAAAGCACTAATAAAAGGTGGTGGAGCAGCTCACTTAATGGAAAAGATAGTAGCATACAATTCTCATCAATTATTGATTATTGCAGATGAAACAAAAATTGTACAAGCTTTAGGCTCAAAAGTATCTGTACCAATCGAAATTGTTCCAGAGGCTCTTGCATTCATCACAGCCAATCTAAAAAACATGGGCTTTAACCCTATTTTAAGAACCTGTAAATCTAAAGCAGGACCAATCATAACCGATAATAATAACTATATCTTAGATGTAAAAATGAATATTGAAAATACTAAAGGAATTGAAAAATACTTTAAATTAATGCCAGGAATACTTGAAATTGGTATCTTCAACCATCAAAACACTAAAATCATATACTATCAAGATGGACAAATTAAAGAAACTTAAAATTTACTTTAAAAGAATTGTCAACTAAGTATTTCTTAATTAAACGAAGATAAAAATCCACTTTAAATCTCTCATGTCCATCTAAATAAAGAATATCATTTCTAAAAATAATTGATTTACTTAAACTCAAAAGATAATTAATAAATTTACAAAAATCTTCCTTATTATACATAAATCTACACCTTAAAATAGAGACATCAAGACCATTCTTAGTGCCAAGACTTGTAATAAAATGAAAAATAAAAAAATCTAAATCGCTTAAACTCTCAAAAGTTGCAGAAGGCCCACTACTACCTAAAAAATTGTCATCCCGCCTAATTACAGCCTTAAGCCCATCACTTTCAGAAGTAATAAGCAAACTAACAGCATTAACTCCAAGACCTAAATATGGTTTAAGGTTCCAATATCGCAAATTATGTTTACTCTCATGCCCCTTTAATGCAAAATTTGAAATCTCATAATTTATGTAGCCATGAGATTCTAAAAAATCAAAAGCATAAAACCAACAATCCTCAGCCTGCTCTTCATTATAATTAAAAGAACTATCTCTTAAAAGATCAGTCTTATAATTATCCTCATCAATTAGAACTTCTGAAAGACAAATATGTCTAGGATAACATTCAACTACCTTTAATAAATCATTCCTAAGATGCATTTTTTCTTGAGAAGGAATATTAATATTCAAATCAATATTTAACTCAAAACCAAATTTATGAATATTATCAATTGCACAGTTTATTTTACCCAAAAAAACCTCAGAAATACCCATAATCTTTAACAATTTTAAAGAAAAACTTTTTACATTAAGACTAATTCTAGTAATAGAAAAACTATTTAAAATTGTTAAAAGCGAAGGTGTAATCTCTTCGGGATGCAACTCAAAAGTAACTTCATCCAATATCGCAAAATCAAACTTTTCAGATAAAGAAGTTAAAAAAATTTCTAAATAAGAACTATTATTAAGGCCCAAAGCTTCATACTTAATATAAAGAGTTTTGACTTTTGGAAATCCCAAAGCAGCTAAATAATAAGACAATTCTTGCAATATTTTATCAAAAAAAACGATACTCAAACACTTGGTAAGATCAATATAAATACTTAAATCCGTTAAATGCAAAAAATTCACTTCTCTATAAACAGCCTTTAAAAAATTTAAGTTTAATTATAATATATATAATGATAGCATCAATTATATTGAATCTAGATAAGTCAATATAAAATAGTAAATAAAAACAAGGGGTTTGAATGTCTAAAGACTATTACAACATACTTGGAATACACAAAAATGCTACGACAGAAGAAATCAAAAAAGCCTATAAAAAATTAGCCATAAAATATCACCCTGACAAAAATAAAGACAATAAACTTGCTGAAGAAAAATTTAAAGAAATCAATGAGGCTTATGAAATTCTCTCATCTCCTCAAAAAAAAGCCAACTATGATAATTTTGGAAATACAAATTTTAATAATAATTTTAACACAGAAACCTTTAGTAAAGGCTTTAAGAGCACCGGGTTTAATCATTTTGAAAGCTTCGATTTATTCTCTGAAATTTTTGGAGGCTCAACAAAAAGTACACTTCAAGATCAAGAAATAACTATTAAAATTTCATTATATGAAGCTTATATGGGGAGTAAAAAATTTATATTAATAAACAATGAAAAAATCGAAATTAATATTCCAAAGGGAACAATTGAAACTACAAAATTAAAGTTTAACGGCAAGGGAAATATAAACCCAATTTCGGGGAAAAGAAGTAACTTAATTATTAGATTTGAAATCTCAAGTTACAAGAATTTTACTTTAAAGGAAAAAAATTTAGAAACAAAAATCAATGTATATCCATGGGACATAGCTTTGGGTAGTGAAAAAATATTTGAAACTATTGAAGGTAAAAAAATAAAGATAAAAATTCCAAAAGATACAAAAAATGGAGAAATACTCATTTTAAAGGGTCTTGGAATGCCTGCACTCGGAAATGCCATCAAAGGGGATCTTAGCGTCAAAATAATAGTACACGTACCCAAAATTATTAATGATGAAGTCAAAAAAATATATGAACGATTAAAAGAAATATATAAAAATTAAATAAATAAATGTTCAAAATTTTTCAAGCCTTTCTCCCAATCAAACCTGAGATCATTAAGCTTATTTATTTTAAGTGCATATTCCTTAATTCCATCCTCGATAGAATTAAAACTTTTATTCATATCTATTGCAAATTGAATAATTTCACCTTGACGGGGTGAAAGACTAAAAAAAGTAAACTTCCAACCCCCAGAATTTATGGTAGATATTATTCTTTTCTGAAAAACATAATCTGATACTAAAACAAGTTTCTGAAACTCTTTCCTACGCAAATAAACAAATTCATTCCACTCATTAAAAATAGCATCGGGCAATTCATCTAAACCAATCTCAATAATATTACTTATTGATAAAAGAATATTAAGAGTCTCTAATAAATTCAAATAATAACTTTCAAAACATTGAATAGTAATATCTAATAAAGAAATTTTAATAATCAACTTAGACACATCAAGACTATGTTCTTTCATAATTTTTGATATTCTTTCTTTTGCATATTCTATAACAAATTTTTTATGTGTATCTTTAATAGATTCGCTTACCTTAACTTGCTCCACCTTTTCACAATACTCATCAATTTCTTTATTAATCAAATCCAGACTATTATTATTAGCTTCATTAGAAAAAAAATTAATTGTATTCACCAGTCTTTCCAAAAATTCTTCTTTAATAAAAAAAGTGGCAACTTTTATGCAATCGTAAGGGGTTTTATTTTTTCTGTCAAATTCTTCAATCTTTTTCTTAAGATCGACCCTAAAATTCAAATACCTAAGTTGCTCTAAAAATTTATTAAAAACTTCTTCACCATTTAAAAGCACATCACATTCTAAATTTAAAAATTCTAATTCTGAACGATCTGGATAATATTTTTTTATCAAATTTTTAACAGTGCTCAAGGCCTCACAAAAGATTTTCTTATTGATATTCTCCAAACTATCATCTGATTTCGAAGAAGTACTAACAATATCAATAAGGTCCTTATGGGTTTTATCTAAAAAGACAATCTTACTTTTAAGAAAATTGGCATCATTAATAAGATTTGACTGTTCCTTATAAGAATAATAATTGATTAAACTATATCTAAAAATACTAAAATTTAAATGTTTTTGAAAATCAAAAAACCTATAAAACCCTAATGATCCAAAATCAAAAAACTTCATATCATAATATCATAACAAAATATCTATTTAATTTTTTTATAACAACCTAAAAGAATAGGAGAAGCTACAAAAATTGAAGAATAGGTACCAACAACAACACCTACCATAAAGATTAAAGAGAAATCTTTAATGGCTCCTTCAGTAAACAAATAAATAGAAAACACAGTAAAAAATGTCGTAATAGAGGTTAAAATAGTCCTTGATAAAGTTTGATTAATACTTACATTTAAAACATTTAAAAATAAAGTATCTGTCATATTCTTAGAATTTTCTCTAATTCTATCAAAAATAATTATAGTGTCATTTAATGAATATCCAATAATTGTTAATATAGAAACAACTATTGAACTATTGATTTCTATTCTAAATACCCCTAAAAAAGCAACTACAAAAAGTATATCATGTACTGTTGCACATATTGATGAAACAGCATAACTTAACCTAAATCTTAACGCAACATAAATTAAAATAAGGACAAATGTTAGACAAACCAATAATATTGATTTTGTCCTCAAAATAGAGGAAAAATTTGAATCAATAAAATAAGAATCAAGAATTTCAACATCAGCACCAAATGCGGTATTTAACTTATCGCTCAATGTACTGTGAATCTCTTTTTTTAAAGCATAATCAGTAACATCCGATTTAACTATAATAGAAAAATGACTCTTAGAAGCATCACTTGAAATAATTTCTTTAACATCAAATGTATTATAAACTGAAGAGAGTACCCTTTTTACATCATAATCTTTAATGCCTGTTTTATCTATTATAAAATTAATACTAACCCCTGAAGAAAAATCTATGCCCCAATTATAACCACCATGATACATAAAAGTATAAATAAAGCCTAAAAAAATCACACAAATACTAAACATAATAACTTTAGTTCCATATTTTAGAAAATTAAACACCTTTTGCATAATTTGAACTCCAAGAGATACTTACACATTTACTTTTACTAAAAGACATAATTAACTCCAAAATAAATCTTGAAAAGACTAAGCTACTAAAGAGTGACGCTACAATTCCTATAGACAAAGTCCACGCAAAACCTTGAATAGTCCCTGTTCCAAGAAGAGTTAAAAAAAGAACAGCAATAAATGTTGTTACATTTGAATCCATTATTGCCCAAAAAGCTTTTTTAAATCCATCATCAAATGCTCTCTCAAATTTTCGACCACTCATAATCTCCTCTTTAATACGCTCATAAATAACTATATTAATATCAACAGCCATACCCATAGTTAATACAAGACCTGCAATACTTGTAAGAGTTAAAGTAAAATTAAACGCCGAAAGCATTGCCAATATTAAAAATAGATTATAAATCACCAATGAAAACCCTGCTACAAAACCACTAATTCTGTAATATACCAACATAAATAAAAACACCAAAACAAGTGCAAGAAGAGCTGCTTTGATGCCAAGTTTAACTGTCTTCTCTCCAATAGTAGGACCAATAACTCTTAAGTCATCTATCTTGATTTCAACTGGGAAAGCTGCTGTTTTAAAAATAAATGCAAGCTCATTAGCTTCTCTTTTATCAAAAGAATCACCCTGAATTGATACATTGCCACCAGCAATAGCATGACTAATATTAGCCACTGACTTAATTTTGCCTTCCATAACTACAGCTAAAGCCTTGCCAATATTCTTTTGAGTAAATCCAAAAAACTTTTCACTACCTTCATTATCTAGATTAAATGTAACCATACCCCTACCTGTTTTGTGATCGTCTAAAACCCCAGCATCTTTAATATAGGAACCATCAAAAGAATTTTCAATACTAGAATCAACAACATAGTAACGAACAGCACTCTCATCATCAATACCATAAGCATCTTTAACATACCACGGAAAAATTTTTTTATTATCTCCAAGTCCCATGCTAGTCTTAATATCAGAAATCGAATAAAGAGGTCCTGATTCTAATATTTTAGCATTAAGCACAGAGGTAGCCTCATTATCAACCACATAAAAGGTCAAATTTCCTCTACCACTTAAAAGAGAATCAACACGCTTCTCATCTTTTTCCCCTGGCACATCTAAGAAAATCTTATTCCCACCCGCTTCCCTTGTAATCTTAGGCTCTGTAAGTCCAAAAGTATCTACTCTCTCTTTAAGTATCTGCATTGTACGCTCAAAGGCCTCTTCTTTTTCTAGAGAACTTAAAGCCCTACCTAACTTTTCCTCAAGCCTTGAGTAATCAAGAGAAATAGTAACACTCATTCCTCCAGACAAATCAAGCCCAAGTTGTATTATCCTATTTTTATTCTTCTTGATCTCTTCATAATACTTATAAATCTCAAGACTAAGCTCTTCAATATCAACATCTCTTAAAAAACCATTTCTTAAAACTTTGACATTATCAAAAGATTTGGGAAGCTCTTTTCCATAAATCTTATAATTATTTTTAGCAATTGGAATTAAATACTTCAAATTATCTGGAATTTGAGCATTGGGATCGCTTTGATACAACTTCTTAAGTTCAACAAGAGAACTTAAGGCCTTATTTTTAGAATAATCCCTTAAAGCCTCTTTTGAATATGCACTAATTTTCTTATCCTCATCATTAATAAAAAAATACCACTTAAGAGTAGGAAATATTAAAAGATAAGCAAATAACGTCACACATAGTATTAATATAAAATTAGAGACTCTGTTCATAAATAGCACCCTTATTATGTTAATTTAATCTAAATATCATGATCAATCAACATTTAAATTAATATAGTATCTTAAATTGCTTCTAATTCATTAATTTTTATCTTTAATTTCGTCAAGAATAATTCTTTCAACTGAATTTTTCACAAATTTTACATCTGAAGTTGGACTAAGCTCAAGCACAACTTCAGAATCACTAACTTTCTTAACAATCCCAAAAATTCCACCTATAGTTAAAACCTTATCACCCTTTTTAAGATTCTTGATCATATCCTTTTTTTTCTTCTCTTCTTTACGCTGAGGAGATATTACTAAAAACCAAAATATAGCAATTACGGGAATAAAAACTAACAAACTCCTAAAAAAACTACTGCTATGGTTAAACTCTTGCAATAAAAACATAAAATTTCCTAATTTTTAAACATAAATAACTTTTATACCAGCAATATCATTTGGATAAACTACCCCAAAGAGGAGCTCAAGCTCCTCTTTTTTACTATAACTAGACTTGCTAAGCTTATTATAACTATCAATTAAATACCCAATAAGAGTATCATCCTTCCTATAAAGAGCTTTACTAAAAGCACTTCTATAAAAGCCAAGCTCAAAAAGTTCTTCCACACTCTTATCTTTATGTTGCCTTAAAAGCTCTTTATCTACTATTGCCCTAGAGCCATCATAACCTATACAAAAGACAAATTCATTTTCACTCAAACTTAGCTCCTTACCGCAATATAAATCTTAATAAAGGAATAATATGTGCAAGACTAACTTACATCATTCCCATTCCAGGATCCATAGGGTAACCTCCAGCAGCATTACTCTTTTCTTCCTTAACTTCAGTAATAGCACATTCTGTTGTTAATAGCAATCCTGCAATTGAAGCTGCATTTTGAAGAGCACTTCTTGTAACCTTTGCAGGGTCAATTATACCACTCTCGATCATATTTACCCACTTAAAACTAGCTGCATCAAAACCAAGTCCTTTCTTATCAGTTTTAATCTGATGAATATAAATAGAACTCTCAAATCCAGCATTAGCAATTATTTGTCTCATTGGCTCTTCAAGACTTCTCTTCACAATCTCAAAACCTTGTTTCTCCTCGTAGCTAAGTTTACTTGTATCAACAGTATCAAGATACATGGCCACTTCAATAAGAGTCGAGCCACCACCAGGAACAACACCTTCCTCAACAGCAGCTCGAGTTGCAGACAAAGCATCCTCAACTCTATGTTTTTTCTCTTTCAGTTCTAACTCAGTAACAGCACCAACATTAATAACAGCAACTCCGCCAACAAGTTTTGCAAGACGTTCTTGAAGTTTTTCTTTATCATATTCAGAACTTGTCTCTTCAATTTGTTTTTTAATAAGCTCTGCACGCTCTTTTATTTGTTCTTTATTTCCAGTATTAATAATAGTAGTATTATCTTTATCAACTTTTACTGATTTAGCCTGACCAAGCTGCTCAAGCTCAACATTCTCAAGAGTAAGTCCCAATTCTTCACTAACAAACACTCCTCCAGTAAGTATCGCTATGTCCTCAAGCATCGCCTTACGTCTATCGCCAAATCCAGGAGCTTTAATTGCACAAACCTTTAAAGCTCCACGAACACTATTTAGAACAAGTGCCGCAAGAGCATCTCCTTCAATATCTTCAGCAATAATTAACAAAGGTTTATTTGTATTTAAAACTTTTTCAAGCACTGGCAAAAGTTCTTTAATTGTGCTAATCTTTTTTTCACATATCAATATATAAGCATCATCAAAACTTACACTCATATTTTCTTTATTTGTAGAAAAATAAGGAGATAAATATCCTCTATCAAACTGCATTCCCTCAACATAAGAGATTGTAGTATCAAAAGTTTTTGACTCTTCAACAGTAATAACCCCATCTTTTCCAACTCTATCCATTGCCTCAGCAATTTTTTCACCTATTGAAGTATCATTATTTGCAGAAATAGATGCTACCTGTGCAATTTCTTCTTTAGTAGTAATTTTCTTAGCAGATTTACGAATTTTTTCAGCAGCTAAAGCCACAGCATGCTCTATCCCTTTTTTTATTCCAATTGGATTAATCCCAGAAGAAACATTTTTAAGACCCTCTCTTGCAATCGCATAAGCAAGTACAGTAGCAGTAGTGGTTCCATCCCCAGCTAGATCATTTGTTTTAATTGCAACCTCTTTTAAAAGTTGTGCGCCCATATTTTCAAACGCATTTTCAAGCTCAATTTCACGAGCAACACTCACTCCATCTTTCGTAACAGTAGGAGAACCAAATTTTTTATCAATTAAAACATTTCTCCCCTTAGGACCAAGGGTTACCTTTACAGCACTTGATAATTTTTCAATACCACTGAGCAGACTCTTTCTAGCATCTTCATTAAAATATATGTCCTTAGCCATAAATTTGACTCCTTTTAAGTATAAAATTTAAAGTTAAACATAAATGCCACATTATAAAATTAGTATGAACTTCATACATATCACTATAAAAATATAGTTTTTTTTTATTCATTAATCAAGCCAAAATAATATAAAAATCAAGAAACCTCTTTGTGCAGCAATTTACTGTAAAATCAATACCAGTTACACTGATTTAATATATAATTATATAAAGATTTTTTATGATGTTTAGAAAATTTAGAAATTCAAAAACTTATATTGTCATTATTTCGATAACTGCATTTGCTGAGAGCAAACTATATTCAATTTTATCAAATACTAAATATTTAATTGAAAACAAAAATCTAAGCTATAAAATACATTGGACATTCCCAACATACTTTTTTGAAATTTTAAAATTAAATATAGAATTAAATGAATGGTTTCTTAAAAGACTTAAAAATAATGAAGATATTTATATTCCAAGCACATATAGCGGAAGTCCCCATGAATACATGCTACATGATGAAATACATGTAGATTTATACTGGGCTTTAAAAAATCCATTTCAAAGTGGATATAAAGACTTATTTAAAGATAATCCAGAAACATTTTACATATACAACATGGAAAAACTAAGGAAGAGAGTACTTGAACTATATAGAAAGCTTAACTTTAATTACATAGAAGGAATAAGAATTGCAAAAAATAATAAAAAATATTTGGTTTTCTATAAAAATAATTGTCAATTTTTATCAGAAATCCAAGAACCTGAAACAAAAAAACAAAAAATAGAAACGCTTCTTTACTTTCACGAAATTAAAGACGTCTATAACAATCAAGAATTAAAAAACTTTTTACTGCCTTTAAAAGAACTAGATGCAAACTTTTACAGTATTAAAATACAAAATTTAGAAGGTAAAAAAATAAACACAGAGCTTCTAGAAATCCCAGAGTTTAATTCATTAAAAGAACAAGCATTAATACTACAATTTCAAAATAAAAGACTAAAAGAATATCAAATCAACGAAAATTCTTTAAAAGAATTTTTAGTGAATAAAAACTCTCAAGAGCTCCCGTCCAATTTAGAACCTATCACAAGCAAAAATCTAGAATACAATATGGAAGGCAATTTTACGCTATCTCATGAAAAATACCATGTAAAATTTAAAGAAGGAAAGCTAAATAAAATCAAGTATAAAGATAGAAAAGTTGAATTTTTAGATTCTTGCAAAACTTATATTAAGATTCTATCAAAAAAAAACATAATCATAGAACCCACTATTGAAAGTTCATTTTCATTCTCAAGTGAAAAAATTGTAGGAATTAGACAATACTTAAATTTCAACACGAAAGAAAAATCAATAATTGATTTTTTTCTAGACGAAAACCTTGCAAGCTTTTTTATATCCATTAAAATAGTATGGCCTTCGAATATAATTTGCAATAATAAAAATCTAAAGACAAATAACAGAAATTATTTACTTGAATATTCAAGCCTAGAGATACCAATTTTCGAAGTAGAAAAAGGAGTAAATTTAAAAATTACTGCCAAATATAATGACTTTGACACTTATGAAAAAATTATTGAGACAAAAAAAGACATAAAAGGATATATTAATGGCACAGAATTCCTAATATCTAAAGGAAACGATCAAAACAATAATTTCTTCATAAGTTTTTTAAATATCGAAAAACATATTATATATACAGTTAATTATAAAATTGAAAAAAGGGGTTTTAAGAAATGGTTTATTTTAAATATAGGAGGATCTTACAATATAGTAAAAGCTGATGATTTAAAAAATTATTCTTTGAGTTTAAATTTACTATTGCTCCCAATTAATAATAATTTCGATAATAAAATAAAGCTAAACTCAAAAATAAAAAGCCTACTTTTTTATCCAAATATAAAAAAAAATGAAAATAAATAGCTATCAGTAGCAAAATATTAACAAACCGTTATAAAATTATTTCTATAAGGACATTAAAGTACTTAATCTTAAATAATAAAGGGTATTATATATGAACAACAATACAATAGAGGTACATTCTACTTTAGAAAAAGTCGGAATTACTAATGACCCTATCTTGCTAAAATCATTAACAACAGAGTTGGGCATGAAAGCCTCACATTCAAGAAATAGAATAATTCTACATATTGCCTCAAATCCAAAAGAATATTTTACAGCAAAAGAAATTTACAATAAATTAATAAAAGAAATACCAAGTTTATCAAAAGCTACAGTGTACAATACATTAAACATCTTAAAAGAACGTAATATTCTTAAAGATATAAAAACAACTGACCAAAAAGAAACAAGATTTTATCTAAGTTTGACTTCTACAATAGCTCACTTTAAATGCAACAAATGCAATCAAGTATATCCAATCCAACTTGATGACATTAAAGATATTCTGAAAGACAAACTTGGAGAAGAATGGAAAACTAAATCTATTGAAATTATTTACTCAGGCTCATGTAATAATTGCTATCAAGAATCTAAAAACGAAAAATCTAATATTGATTATGAAAATAATTAAAGGAAAAAATATATGAACATAAAAAACACCATTTTTATATTTATATTCTTACTTCTCTTAGCAGTAGTAGGACCAAGAATGAAATTTAGAAATGAATTTGAACAAAATACAATTCCCAATAATCTTGAAGACCTTGATCAATACTTACTCATTGCAGAATCCAAATTCAATCTAGAAGCAAATACACAAAAAGAAATCATATGGAACGACACTCCAAAAAGAACAGAATATTCAGTAGTATATATTCATGGATTTGGTGCATCTAAAAATGAGATTTATCCCACTCCAAATAATATAGCCAAAGCATTAAATGCAAACATCTTCTTTACAAGACTCAAAGGACACGGTATTGATAACAAAGATGCATTTAAAGACGTCAATACCAAAGATTGGTTAAAAGATATCGATGAAGCAATTCAAATCGGGCAATCAATAGGAGAAAAACTAATACTCATTGGAACCTCAAATGGTGGGGCTTGTGCTATTTGGGCATTAAAAAATTACCCTGATAAAATACACTCTGCTGTTTTAGTATCACCCAATATCTATCCTAAAGATAAAAGAACGAGTTTAGTTTACTATCCTTGGGGGCGTCAAATTGCTTACTTAATAACAGGTGGATATAATAAACTCGAAATTAGACAAAATAAAAGAATAGAACACGAAGAGGTCACACCATTCTATTCACAAATACAACAAATCGATTCAATAATTGCAATGATGGGCCTTGTTAAATTAATTAATGATAATGGCTTTAACGAAATAAAAACCCCGTTAACAATCGCTTACTCCCCAAATGATCCTACAGTAGACTCCATGCAAATAAGCAAATTCATAAACGAATATGGGGGTCATAAAAAAACAATACCAATAACTCTTATCGAAAGCTTACACTCTCATCTTCCTGTAGGAAATCACAGCTACAGAAGTGCCCAAAATACATCTTATTTAACAAAATATGCAGTTGATTTTATTAAAAACATAAAAAGCAAGTGATAGACACAAGCATACACTTGCCAAAAAAATCTACACTGGTATTAATTACCAAGGATCTCTTCAATTTCATTTTTAAGAACACTAACACCAGGTCCGTAAACCACCTGCACTCCATTATTCTTAATAATGACACCTTTTGCTCCAGTACTCTCCAAAATATTTTTTAAAACCTTAAGAGAATCTTTTACAGTAACTCTAAGCCTTGTGGCACAACAATCAAGTTCAATAATATTATCAAGCCCTCCAAGACCCGTAATTACTTGAGAAGCAACACTATCTCCCTTTGCATTTAAATCAGAAATAGATAAACTATTAGAATCTACAACATCTTCTCTACCAGGGGTTTTATAGTTAAATTTAGATATTAAAAAAGCAAAGCTAAAGTAATATAAAACAAACCAAAAAACACCTACTATTGGAACTAAAACCCAATTTGTCCTTGCATTTCCCTGCAAAATCCCAAAAAGAATAAAATCAATAAATCCTCCAGAAAAAGTCTGTCCTATTGTAATTTCTAAAATATGAGCAAGCATAAATGCAAAACCATCAAACACCGCATGCATCACATAAAGAACTGGTGCAACAAAGAGAAAAGAAAATTCAAGGGGTTCTGTAATCCCCGTTAAAAAGGAAGTTAAAGCTGCTGAGAATAAAAGACCTACAACCTTTGCCTTTTGACTAGGTTTTGCAAGGTGATAAAGCGCAAGAGCTGCACCTGGCAATCCAAACATCATAGTAATAAATCTTCCACTCATAAAACGACTAGTCCCAATAAAAAATCTATCAGTACTATGAGATGCAAGTTCAGCAAAAAAAATGTTCTGAGTGCCTTCAACCAACCTACCATCAATAATCTCAGAACCACCAAGACCAGTTGTCCAAAAAGGCAAATAAAATATATGATGTAATCCAAAAGGCCCAAGCATTCGTAAAAAGATACCATAAATAAGAGTACCAACATATCCTGTTGCCTCCACTAATACACCTACTTTGCTAATTCCAAATTGAATGAATGGCCAAAATATAAACATAAACACAGCAAGAATAATACTTGAAAAAGAAACTATTATTGGTATAAACCTAGACCCTGAAAAAAATCCAAGAACTCTTGGAAAATCAATTTTATTAAACTTATCGTGAAGATAATAAGTTAAAATTCCAATAATAATCCCTCCAAAAACACCAGTCTCCAAAGTTTTAATTCCAAGCATAAATCCAACAGCTCCACTTGAAAGATTATCAGCTGTTCCAAACATATCAACTAAAATGCCAATAGTAGAATTTAAAACAAGGTATCCAATAAAAGCAGCAAGTCCTGCTGTTCCCTTATCTGATTTTGCAAGCCCAACAGCAACTCCTATTGCAAATATCGGAGGTAGATTAACAAAAACAATAGCACCTGCAGTACGCATTATATTAAATACTGATTGAAGAAAAAAGACGTTCAAAAAAGGATACACATTCATAGTTGCCGGATTAGAAAAAGCTCCTCCAATACCTAAAAATAATCCTGCCGCAGGAAGAATAGCAATAGGCAACATAAAAGAACGTCCAAATTTTTGCGCACTCTCAAAAAATTTCCCCATAAAACCCTCCTATGTGATTATGAAAAAACACATTAGATATCATCTATACTCTCAAATTTCCTTAACCTCATTTATTTTATCAACAAAACTTTTTGTAATTTCCATAGGACGTGTAATAGCTCCACCTACAACAACCAAAGAAATTCCCAATTCAAAGCTTCTCTTAGCCTTAAGAGGGGTATCAATTTTGCCCTCAACTATTAACTTTGATTTAAAATTACATCTAAGCAACCTTTTTAAAAAGGCAAAATCATTATCTGCAATATTACACCCCTCAGTATCCCTTGTATATCCATGTAAAGTAGTACCAATAAAATCAAATCCAAGCTCGTCCGCATTCACAGCTTCTTCTAAAGACGCAATATCCGCCATTAAAAGCTGATTGGGATATTTTTCCTTAATCTTATTAAAAAACTCAGCTAACAAAAGACCATCGGGACGCCTTCTAAATGTAGCATCAAGAGCAATAACATCAACACCTTCTCTACAAAGTTCATCGACTTCCTTAATAGTAGGTGTAATAAAAACAGGAGAATCATTATAAACCCTCTTAATAATACCTATTATGGGCAAATTAACTTCTGATTTTATTTGATGAATATCACTAACGCTATTGGCTCTAATTCCAACCGCCCCGCCCATCTTTGCTGCTAAGGCCATCTTGGACATAATAAAACTACTATGTAGTGGCTCTCCTTCAAGTGCTTGGCAAGATACAATTAGACCTCTTTTCATCTTTCCATTAATATCAAAACCCTCCTATAACTTAATCATTAATAAAAATCTAAAACTTACAAAATATACCATTTTTGCAAAAGATACAATTTAACATTAATTTAACCATACAAAATACAAATTTCATATCTGATTAAATTAAAGTATAATTTAATAATGCTAAGTAAAATCAACTGGTTCCCTGGCCATATGAAAAGAGCCTTGGAACTCATTCAGGCAAATCTTAAGAGAACAAATATTGTATTAGAAATACTTGACGCTAGAGCTCCACTTAGCAGCAAAAATCCACTAACTGAAAAACTAATTAAAAACTCAAATAGGAACAAAATAATACTTTTAAACAAATCCGATCTTGTACAAAAAGGAGAAATTCTAAAATGGAGAGAACATTTTGAAACACTTGGAAATAACGTACTAATCACAAACATATACAAAAAAGGAATGAGGAAACAAATAATAGACAACATAAAAAAAATAGCTAACGTTAAAAAAGTTAGAACTTACAAAGAAAAAATAAAAGTATTAGTAATTGGGGTGCCAAATGTTGGAAAATCTTCAATAATTAACTTACTGGTAGGAAAAAAAAGCACAAGTGTTGCAAACAAACCTGGACATACAAAAAATATACAAATATTAAAAATAAATGAAGAAATTAATATCTTCGACATGCCGGGAATTTTATGGCACAATTTAGAAGATCAAAGTATTGCAAAAAAACTTGCAATACTAGACATGATAAAAAATGAAATAATAGATAACACAGAACTTGCACTTTACCTACTTAAAGAAATGCACATAAATAATAAAAACAAATTACTAGGTAAATATGATATAATATCAGCAAGTCCACTTGAAATTTTAGAAGAATTTGCAAGAAAAAGGGGATTTATAAATAGAAAACATACACTAAACATTGAACGGGCATCAAAAATACTAATAAAAGAATATAGAGAAGGAAAATTTGGTAAAATTATACTTGATGTAAAACTTTCTAATAACAATAAATAAAATCATTTACATAAGCATTAATATAAAGTATAATCTAGTTTCATGTGATTCAATCGACACATGCAAAAGGAGGGTCCCATTAGTTGAATAATTACATCCTAGAGCTTAAAGACTTAAGTCATTATTACACTGATTGTAATAATAAAACTCTAGATACAATTAATTTAAAAATTAAAAAAAATGAATTTATTACCCTACTTGGCCCATCAGGATGCGGCAAAACAACACTCATAAAAATAATAGGAGGTTTTTTAAATCAAAATGAAGGAAAAATTTATTTCCTCTCAAAAGAGATTTCAAAAACTACCCCTAATAAAAGAGAAATTAATACTGTATTTCAAAACTATGCACTCTTTCCGCACATGAATGTTTTTGACAATATCTCATTCGGACTTAGGATAAAAAAAATAAACAAAAGTTTAATTAAAGAAAAAGTAAAATCCGTACTTTCCTTAATTGACATGCAAAAATACGCTTACAGAAATATTAATGAACTATCAGGTGGACAAAAACAAAGAGTAGCAATTGCAAGAGCAATAATTATGGAACCCAAACTCTTACTACTAGATGAACCACTCTCAGCTCTTGATTTAAAGATGAGACAAGAAATGCAAAAAGAACTTAAAAAAATACAAAGAAAGCTTGGAATAACATTCATCTATGTCACACACGATCAAGAAGAAGCATTAACAATGAGCGACAGAATAGTAGTAATGAATAAAGGAATAATTCTTCAAATTGGAACACCTGAAGAAATCTACAATGAACCCAAAACCAAATTTGTAGCCAGTTTCATCGGAGAAAGCAATATTTTTGAAGGAACTTATGAAGAAGAATTTGTAGTTAACATGTTTGGTAAAGATTTTAAGTGTCTTGACAAGGGATTTAAGCACAAAGAACTCGTTGACCTAGTAATACGACCAGAAGATGTAAAAATACTGCCAAAAGGCCAGGGACATTTAAGTGGAATAATTACTTCAGCAGTATTCCAAGGTGTACATTACGAAATGACATTAGAAATTCAAAAATCTAATTGGTTAGTTCAAAGTACAAAACTAACAAAAGTAGGTGAAGAAGTTGATATCTCATTGGGTCCTGATGATATTCATGTAATGTGCAAGGAACAATAAAGATGAATAGAATAATTTTAACACTATATACCTTATTTTTATTAATCTTTACTATCTTTCCACTACTGATAATAATAACTCTAGGATTTATCAATGAGCAAAATGAATTCTCATTTGCAAATTTTGCAAGACTGTTAGAACCAAATTATCTAAAAATTTTTTCAAGAAGCATAAATTTTGCCTTAATTACAACCATTGTTTGTATACTAATTGGATATCCTACCGCATGGTTCATATCCATGTCAAAAAAAAGTGTTCAAAATATGCTCATAATAATGATAATACTTCCTATGTGGATCAATACTCTACTTAGAACTTATGCTTGGATTAGAATATTAGGAAAAAATGGAATTATTAACAACTTGCTTAAGGCAATGGGATTTGAGACTATAGAACTGCTCTACAATGAAAAAGCTGTAATAATAGGTATGGTATATAATTTTTTACCATTTATGGTCTTACCAATATATACAGGACTATCAAAAATAAAATATGAATATATTGAAGCCGCAAAAGATCTTGGCGCAAGAATATGGCAAATATTATTATATATAAAGTTTCCATTAACATTATCATATCTTGCAACAGGAATAATAATGGTATTCATTCCCTCAATCACAGTGTTTATTATCTCAGATCTGCTAGGTGGTGCCAAACAAATTTTAATCGGAAATTTAATTGAAAAACAATTCTTATTTGTAGAGGACTGGAACACTGGAGCTGCAATTTCATTTATTGTAATGATAGTAATATTAATATTTAATCTAACAATACTTAAACTAATGAATAAACACAACGCAAAATAAGGATATCAACATGCTTAAAACACTAAAAAATACTTTTTTATGTCTGACATTTGGATTTGTTTATGCTCCTATATTAATTTTAGTAGTTTATTCTTTTAATGCAGGAGATAATGGATTTTTTTTTCAAGGATTCAGCCTAAAATGGTACAAAGAAGTCTTTGAATCACAACAAATAAAACAAGTTATATATAATACTCTACTAGTAGCAATAATATCATCCTTAATTTCTGTTATTATTGGTATTTTAGGAGCCTATAGTATTTATAAAACAAAAAACGAAAAAATAAAAACCATACTGTTATCAATCAATAAAATACCAATAATTAATCCTGATATTGTAACAGGTATTAGTCTAATGACATTTTATTCTTTGATAAAGATACAGTTAGGTTTTTCTACAATGCTAATGTCACATATAATTTTCTCAACACCTTACATCACGATAATAATTTTGCCTAAATTATATTCTCTCTCAGAAAACACCATTGACGCGGCTCGTGACCTTGGAGCATCAGAGATACAAATTTTTAAAAACATCATATATCCAGAAATAATAGGAACTGTTGCAACAGGAGGTCTTATTGCATTTACATTATCAGTTGATGACTTTTTAATATCATTTTTCACAACAGGACAAGGGTTTAATAATTTATCAATACTCATAACTTCCCTAGCTAGAAGAGGAATAAAACCAATAATCAATGCCATTTCTTCTATACTGTTTTTTGTAATACTTAGTCTATTATTTATTATCAATAAATGTGTAGGAATAAAAAAACTAACAGCAGATACAGAAATTTAATAACAAGGAGTTAAATGTGTAGAAATTAAAAAAATTAACAATAGATACAGAAATTTAATAACAAGGAGTTAAATTTTGAAAAAAATTTTAGTAGCAATGATAATTTTAATAATCAGCTCTTGTTCTTCCCAAAAGACACAAAATACTCTTAGCATCCTTAACTGGGCAGAATATATTGATGAGAAATTACTAGAGCAATTTGAAAGAGAAAATAATGTAAAAATAAATTATGAATGTTTCAACAACAATGAAGAAATGATGGCAAAATTTAATAATACAAAAGGTTATTATGACATTATAGTTCCATCTGAATACTTGGTTGGTGAATTAGCAAGTGAAAACAAAATTGAAATGTTAGATTACTCAAAACTGCCAAATGTAAAAAACAATATATTAGACGAGCTTAAAAATCCAGAACACGATCTTGGGAATCTTTATTCTGTACCTCTATTTTGGGGAGTTATGGGTATACTTTATAACAAAACCAAAGTCGATATAGAAGACATGAATGAATTTGACATACTATTTAACGAAAAATATAAAAAAGAAATTGCCATGTTAGATTCTCCAAAAGAAAATATTGGAGTTGCACTTAAAAAACTTGGCTATTCTTTCAACGAACACAGTATACCTATAATAAGAGAAGCTGAAGAAGTATTAAAAAAACAAGCTCCCTTGGTACTAGGTTATTTTTCAGATATTGCTGCAAAATCACTAATACTCAATGGAGAAGCATCTATCCAACTAACATGGAGCGGAGAAGCTATAAATGCAATGCTCAAAGACCCAAATTTAGACTTTTATGTACCTAAAAGCACAAATCTTTGGATTGATGTTATAGTAATTCCATCAGATGCACCTAACAAAGAACTTGCCCATAAATTCATAAACTTCCTTTATGAAAATGAAGCATCTTATGCAAACTTTCAAGAGACAAAATATAATTCACCAAATAAAAATGTAATTAGTCGATTAAAAGAAGAGGCAAAGAATAATCCCAAACTCAATATGTATTTAGAAGAAAAATTCTTTCCAACAAACTTTTCACAACACGAAATATTCAAAAAAGTACCACAAAAAGTGAAAGAAGAACAAATGAGAATATATATCGAACTATCATCCTAACAAAATTAAGGCACCTTTCATTTCAAAGGTGCCTTATCTTAATCAAGTTTAGCAGAATTTAAAAACTGATTTTTCAATCCCAAAAAAGCTATAGATACAATAATAATGATACTTAAGAACACTTGATAAAATAAAAACGGAAAAATATCAAGTGGAGATATAACCCCTTTTGAAATATTTATCACACTGATCATATGCATACCATATGGTAAAGCACCAATTAATGCACAAGAAGAAATTGAAAGCAATGCTGCACAACGCTTAGGACATACAGAATTAGCCTCAGATATACCCCTAGTCACAGTCCCATTCACTAAAATTGCAAGACCACTATTTGAAAGAAAACCTGTTACCATAACTATTAAAAAAGTAATTGTAAACTCGGCACTCTTTCTACACTTAGCCCAGTACTTCAACTTAGTTAAAATCCACTCAAACCCCCCATGCCTAATAGTCATATAAGAGACTCCTCCTGTAAAAATAACAAGAATAAGCATCTCACTTAAATCCACAAGCCCCGCATTAATCTTTTTAAACATCAAAATTAAAGTTAAATCACCACTAATAATACCAATGCCACCAGCAATCAATATTCCAAAAAACAAAACTAAAAATACATCTACGCCTAAAAATGCAAAAATTATAACAAAGAGGTAAGGTAACACTTTCAAATAATTTATATCACCAAGCTCAACATTAACTCCAATACCACCAATATAAGAACCTAAAATAGCAAATGCTATAGTTGATAAAATAGATGCAGGAAACGTAAAAAAAGCAACATTCCTAAAAACATCTATAATTTTAACTCCTTGAGTACGACTTGCAATAATAGTTGTATCTGATATTAAAGACATACTGTCACCAAAAGCACCACCTCCAAGCACAGCTCCTGCAACCATTGGCAATGGAATACCACTTTTATTTGCTATCTCAAACCCAATTGGAGTAACAGCCACAACAGTTCCAAGAAAACTGCCAGTTGCAGTGGACAAAAAAAGACATATTAAAAATATTCCTGCTACCAATAAATTAGCTGGTATATACTTAAGTCCAATATTGGCTACGGTCTCAATGCTACCTATTTCCTTACAAACAGCGGAAAAAGCACCTGAAATTAGAAAAATGAAAGATATAAATATAATATCAGTCTGTGAACATCCTTCAATAAACTCATTAAGCTTATCTATAAATGAACCCTTAAATATAAGGAATGCCGTAACAACAGCTAATAGCATAGCAATTATTGGTGGCATCTGATAAAAAGCCATTTCTACACCTTGAATCTCTAAAGCAACCCCTGTGCCTACGTAAACAATGATAAAAACAAGGAAAGGAACAAGACCTAAAAAACTTGGCTTTACGTGACTATCTTTATTCATTTTAAACCCCCTTATAATCCATGCACTTATGAATTATTACTTAGATCCCTTACTCAAAACTAAGAAATCTACAAAAAATTTAATTTTTAGCAAAAACCTAAAAAATCCCTCTATACCAAGGCCAATCACAGACAAATTACACACACAATAAAAAAACTATATGGCAAATTAAAACTATAACTACCTATGAAAGTAACAATACTCTTATACCCCACAGGTTCCATATGAAATCTTCCGCTCTGAAAAAACACAAATAAACATATCTAAAAAAGAAATGTCATCATGGACAGATATTTCTTTGACACTCTTATCACAAATAAGCATAGTTGTTGTATCATTAGTAAAAAATACCACCAACCATAATAAGAAGAGATATAACTATAAAACCTATAGAACTCCCACTTAACATTATATTTTTAATCTTAACAAACAATCCTAACCATTCGTTTTCATTACATTTTTCATGATAAATACATTTCAACCAAAAAATTTGTGCCATCTCAGTATCAAAAACCCTTACCTATCTTACTACTAAATCTTTCACATAACACATAAATAATTACAAATTTGCATAAAACTCCAATAAGTCTACATTACCTTTGATAGAAAACTTTTTTGAGAAAAAAACTCACAATACTTATAAAAATAATCCATGCAAAATAACATATCTTAAGAATAATACTTGAAATGGTTTCAAGACGATATATCTTCTTACAAATCACAGAAAACACTCTTACCAATAAAAAAATAATAAGGAATAAAAGTCCAAAAAAAATCGGACCTACTCTCACTATCCCTCACCTCAAACTCCAAAGACAAAAACAACAGGATAAATTGCCCTAATCAATTACAAGTATAAACACAAATATATTTTAATATTATACCACAGAATATAATATTAAAAGACTTTATTAACAAAATAAATTCATACTGAATAACAATTGAACACAAAAAGAAAATTATAAATTCAGTCGATACCAAGATTATTCTTTGTAAAAGAATTACAAAATTTCCATACAATAGTTATTTTGTAATCAAAATTTAAAACGACACATCCTACTTAACCCAGGCAAGAGATAAAAATCATTTCAAATCTACATCTTACGCCAAAAATGATCCTTTTCTAAAATCATATTTGCTTCAACTGGACCTTCTGATCCATAAAAATAACTCCAATTCTTAATGTCTTCCCACTTATCAAGAATATCTGATACAAACTCCCAAGAACTATCGATCTCATCATTACGAGCATACAAAGTTTTATCACCCAAAAAAGCATCAAAAAGTAATCGCTCATAAGATTCACCAAAAAACTTGTTAAATGAAGCATGATAAGAAAATTCCATATTGGCTTCCTGAATATCATAATTATAACCCGGACGTTTAGTATTAAACCTAATTTCAATACCATCCCTTGGTTGAATTCTAAAAATCAAAGCATTTGAAAGATTACTCAATCCAACATTAAAAATAGTGAAATTAGGCTTTTTAAACTGAATATATATTTCTGAAAATTTTCTAACAAGTGCTTTCCCTGTCCTAATATAAAAAGGGACCCCAGCCCAACGCCAATTATCAATAAACAATTTCATAGCCAAATAAGTCTCAGTATTTGAAGTACTTAAAAACTCAGCTTCCTCTCTATATCCTTTCTTGAAAACCCCTTGTACCTTAGAACACATATATTGTCCTTTAACAATATGATCTTGCATAGTCTGTTTATTTAATTTTCTCAAACTTCTTAAAAGTTTAACTTTCTCATCATGAATAAAGTCAGCATTAAATCCAATAGGAGATTCCATTGCAATCAAACTTAAAAGCTGCAAAATATGATTCTGCACCATATCCCTCAAGGCACCAACAGAATCATAATACTCAGCCCTACCATCAATGCCCATCTCCTCTGCTACAGTAATCTGAACAAAATCCACATAACGATTGTTCCAAATATTTTCAAAAATAAAATTCCCAAACCTAAATGTAAGAATATTCTGAACGGTTTCTTTACCCAAATAATGATCTATCCTGTAGATTTGTTCTTCTTTAAACACAGAGTAAAGAAGAGAGTTTAAACACCTAGCTGTCTCAAGACTACTCCCAAAAGGCTTTTCTAGAATAATTTTAGATAAATAAGAAGTATTATCAAACGAATATGGCTTTAAATTTTCAATTATTGCCTCATAAAATTCAGGAGATGTTGAGAGATAATATATTCTATCTTTATGCGCTAAAAGAAAGGACAATTTTAAATAAGCATCCTTTTCTCTGAAATCTCCTGATAAATAAACAAAAAATTTCAAAAAATCATCAACTAAAGCATTAGACCTTTCTTGCCATAAAGAATCTTTAATATAAATTTTCAGTTCCTCATCAGTAAAATTTCTTCTTGAAAATCCAATAATCCTAAAATTACTAATATGACCATCTTTATACAGATTAAAAAGAGAAGGAATGAGTTTTCTTCTAGACAAATTGCCAGTAACACCAAATATTACAACATCAAAATCAGATACATTCTTTTCTCTCATACAAGATCTCCAAAAGATAATTATACTATTATTATTGCACCAAAAACTATGACATAATCCCCGTTTCTAAAGAATAGTTACACTTACCTTAAACTCAATCAAAACAAACCTTATTTAAGACAAATGCTACAAAATTTTAAAAATTAAATACCAATATAGCGTTATAATCGGTATAGTATATAATGTAAAGAAATGAAAAATTTATCACTCTTTACAGACTTTTATGAACTTTCAATGATGAATGCTTACTTCATAAAAAGTATGAATCCCAAAGCTAAATTTGAAATGTTTTTCAGAAAAACACCATTTAAAAATGGATATATAATTTTAGCAGGAATACACACATTAATTAACATTTTACAAAAATTACATTTCAGAGATGAAGAGATTAAATATCTAGACAGTTTACAATACTTTGACAAAAAATTTCTAGAATATTTAAAAACATTTAAACTAAACATAAAAATAAGCTCAATAGAAGAAGGCAGAATTGTTTTCCCCTATGAACCTATATTAATCATTGAAGGCAATTTAATTGAACTCTTACTCATAGAAGGACTGACATTAAATATAATAAATTTTGAAAGCCTAATTGCAACTAAAACATCAAGAATTAAAAAAGCGGGGGCTAACAACTTAGCAGAATTTGGGCTTAGAAGGGCCCAAGGAATTAATGGTGCACTCTCAGCAAGTAAAGCAGCTTATATAGGAGGTGCTAATTTTACAAGCAATGTGCTTGCAGGATATAAGTACAATATTCCTGTAATTGGTACAATGGCTCATAGCTGGGTAATGAGTTTCACAAGCGAAGAAGAAGCCTTTTGGGAATATGCCAAAATATATCCAGACAACGTAAGTTTATTAATTGATACTTATGATACTCTTAACAGTGGCATTAAGAATGCAATAAAAGTTTTTAAAGCACTAAAAAACAAAGGAAGCAAAAATTTTTCTGTTAGAATTGACAGTGGAGATCTTGAATACCTAAGCAAAGAAGTTAGAAGAATACTTAATGAGAATGGACTATTTGAGGTAAAAATTATAATATCAAATGAACTTGATGAAGAGATAATTATGTATTTAAACTCAATTAATGCTCCCATCGACTTCTGGGGCGTAGGAACTAATCTAGTTACTGCCAAAGGAGATTCCAATCTCTCAGGAGTGTACAAAATGATATCAATTCAACAAAACGACAAATTTATTCCTAAAATGAAAATAACAAATAACATTGAAAAAGCAACACTTCCTTCTCAAAAAGGGATCGTAAGAATATACTCAAATTCACAAATGATTTTTGATTTGATTTTTTTAAAAGAAGAAGAAGAAGAAATAAAGGAAATGCTAAGCTTAAAAAAGAAATTTAAAATTTTTCATCCCTTACAAGACAATATATTCAAAGAAATAAAAACATATGAAAGCTTCGAATTTCTAATAAAAACAGTTTTTGAAAACACTAAAACTTGTCAAAACTATGATTCAAGCCTAGAAAATATAAAAAAAAGAGTTCAAAACGATCTTAATAAAATTGATCATACATATAAAAGACTCATAAATCCACATATATATAAAGTAAGCATTACGGAAAAATTAAAAAACTTAAGAAATAATCTCTCCCAAAAAAACAAAGTATTCTAACATTATGTATAAAACATATAAAACAAACAAAATAAACAAGATTTATAATAAAATTAATGAACTGATTAGAAATGATGATATCTTTAAAAAAGAAACTATCATAATATTAAAAAGTCACACTCTAGGTGAAGAAATTAAAAAACATTTAGCAACCCTCAACAAAGTCTCATATAACCTCAATATCAAACAAAATATAATGAAAATAATATATA
Organism: Borrelia coriaceae; assembly: GCF_023035295.1. Classification (NCBI taxonomy): domain Bacteria; kingdom Pseudomonadati; phylum Spirochaetota; class Spirochaetia; order Spirochaetales; family Borreliaceae; genus Borrelia; species Borrelia coriaceae. The sequence continues at coordinate 675,752 of NZ_CP075076.1, read as the reverse complement.
ACCTTGCAATGGAAAACCATAATATAAAAAATTTCTTAGAAAAGAATAATTTAATTCTTTACTCAGAAACAGAAAAATTTATTCTGTATCACATATTAAAAGACAATAAAATAAAAAATATCAAACAATTTAAATCAACACAAAACAGATATATCTTTGCATCAAAGATAATCAATTTATTTCATAAATACTACTCTGAATTTTCAAATTTGATTGATCATTGGAGGCAAAATAAACTTTTATTTGAAGATAACAATAAAATTCAGTATGAATCCATGCAAAAAGAAATGTTTGAAAAATTATTTGAAAATCAAATCAACATTTTTGACTTGCAAGAAAAAATTAAACAAGAAATCACAAATACCAAGCAAAGCATTGAAACAAAAAGAATAATAATAATTGGAAAAATTAGAGAAATTGACAGAACACTTTTATACCATTTGCAAAAAGTTTTTGACATTACAATACATGAATTAACACTTGAAGATACAACTCAAATCAAATCTATACTAATAGACAAATTAGTACCAATAAAAATTAAAAAATACAATTCAAGCATACAAATAGAACAAGAAAGTGATATCCAACTATTTGAAGAAAAAAATTTTTTAGCAAGTCTCAAAAACAATATCATAAAAAATACTCCTCTATTAAACTTAGATAATAGTTTCAAAATAATAGAGGCAAAAACAAAAAAACGAGAGGTAGAAATTTTAGTAAATAATATTTTACATTCAACTCAAAACAATCATCTAAGAATAAATGATATTGTAATAACTTACCTACCAAAAGATACGGATATATACTTACCATACATAGAAAAATTTTTAAACAAATACGAACTTGAATTTAATGTTTTAGATTCTAAAGACATCTCAAAAAGTAAAAGCGTAATAGCACTAAAGCAATTAATGAAACTCTTCATTTCACACAAAGGAACGATTAACAATTTTAATAGAAAAGAAATAATCGAATTTTTAAGTAACATAAAAGTAATGGACAAATTCGAAATCTCAACCAATGAACTAGAATATCTAATAAAATTTAGCGACACAGTGAATATCAATTTTGGAATGAACGATATTCACAAAGAAAGCTTATCTTATGATACGAACTTCTTAAATTCATGGGAAGATGGTTTTAACAGGTTTCTCATATCTACAATTTTTAATGAAAAATATGAATGCAAAAATTGTCAAGAAAGTATAAGCTTTCAAGACTCAAGTTCAATAATAAAATTGATTAGCATAATAAAAAGTCTTTATGAAGATATAATGTACTTTAAAGAAAAAGAACACACCATATGCGAATGGGCAGAAATAATAGGTATCTTCATAGACAAATATATAAAACTTGAAGATAACAATAAAATTGATGAATATATAAGAACAATAATACAATACCTTAAAAATTTTTCGCAGGATTTCAATGCAAACTTTCACAAAGATTATATGACTAAAGTTAAAGACATAAAAGTTGATTTTACTCTTTTCAAAACAATGCTTGAGGAAAGCATAGAACAAAAAACATATCAGTCAAACAATCAAAATGCAGGCATACTTGTTGCAAGCTTTGATAAAATCGAATATTTAAAAAAATCTGAAATCCACTTTTTAGGAAGCCATAAATTAAATTCAAGCATCCATTTTGATAACATGAACCTATTAAATGAATATTATGACTATGTCAATCTGGAACAAGATAACATTTCAAACTTAATTAATATAATCTTTGCAGCATCTAACAAATTTTATCTATATTACTCCCTAAGTGAATCTTTAAACCCAGATATCAACAAACCCAAAATAATAAATAAGATAGTAAATTACATAAACGACATGGGTCAAGAACTAAAAATTGAAATACACCCAAGTGAAAATTACGACTTTCAATATTTCAAACAAGAAAAAGCCAATTACTTAATCAACTATGACATAGAAGCTTTTAATATTGCAAAATCACTACAAATAGGTAAATATCCAACCTTTAAACAGCAAAGACTCAAATTAAAAAAGCAAATAACACTAGAAATAGCAGATATCAATAAAGCAATAACTAACCCATACAAATACTTTTACAAGGAAATACTAAATGTACACATTAAAGACATAAGCCAAATTAATGACATTAAGGCAAAACAAGAAGAGCAAATAATTGATATTGACAATATCAATTATAAAATAATGAATAATCTCATACCAATATATGAATGCACAAAAAATGAAACTAATGAACAAATATTAAAAAAAATAGATAAAATCATTGAAAATCAGATTCAAACAGGAATAATGCCCACTAACATCAAAAAAGAAATTATAAAAGAATCATTCATAGGAAAGTTAAATGAAATTAAAAATAATATTACTATCAATTTTCAAAATTTTTTCAAGATGCAAGAGACTAACATTATATTAAATAAAAATATACCAATTAACTTTAAAGGAGAAAAATTAGAATTTAAGTTGAATGGAAAACTTAAAAACATATATAAAATAGACAATAAATATTATTACCTCAATTTAGAAAAAAAAGATTACAATCAAGATAAAATTAGCAACAAAATAAATCTATATATAATAGGACTAATGTTAAAAAGTACAATTCAAAATATAGACTCAATTCAAGAAATCAGAATAACTTATGAGACTTCTAAATTATCACTTGAAAATCAATATACAAACGAGGAAATACACTCTCTAGACCTTACAAACTTACTAAAACAAATAGCCTATATTTCAAGCTACCCCACCCCCATTTATAAGGATTTAATACAAAAAAGCCTAACCAAAATAAAAGACATAAACGAATTTCCAAAGGCATTAAAAACACAAATACAATACCCAACAAAAAGCATTAATCTTAACAAAGCAATGGAATTTATGCTTCAACAAAAAGATATAACATGGTGTCCATATTACAATAGATTTAAAGACACTCACGATTTAAACATAGATAACAACTTAGAAAAATTACTTCAAAATTTTTACGCCAAATTCATTAAGGTACAAAGTTAATCACGTGAGAAAAATAATAAATAAAATCAAATACAACGAAAAAATACTAATTGAAGCTTCAGCAGGCACTGGAAAGACTCATACACTTAAACATATCATTATAAACTTACTCATAAGTAACATATATTCTCCAAGTGAGATCTTAGTACTAACATTCACAAAAAAAGCAACAGAAGAGATGCATATTAGAATATTGAAAGCAATTGAAAATGCATATCAAAATTCAAAAACAGATAAATCCTTAAAAGCTATTTATGAACAATCAAATAAAATTTTTATCTCAACTATAAATAAATTTGCACTACATTCTCTTAACAATTTTCAAATAGAAACAGAAAATTTCGCCAGATACAGTGTAAAAGAAAATTTAACATCAGAAATAAACGAAATAGTTTATGAATTTTTGAGAAAATCAGAATTATTAAAAAAAGAATTTGCAATCAAAGACGATGAATTTGAAATCTTTAAGTCTAAATTTAAAAATACAAAAGATATGGTCCAACATATAATACAAGGCTATAAAAGAGACAAGACACAAGAACTTGAAAATTGGATAGAAAAGCAAACGACTTTTAAAAAAATACTTACAAATCAAGATAGATTAATTCATGAATACAACTCAATAGTCGACTTATTAAATGAAATGACTATTGAGGAAAAACGAAATTTTCTCAATAAACATAACCAAGGCACTAAAATATCAGAAATAAAATATAGTCATGAAGATGACATAGTCAAAATAACAGACACACTTACAAACAACAAATTTTTTTATAAAATAATAGAATCTAACCTTAAAAAAAATACCACCCTATTACCTAAAGAGATAAAAATACAAAACGCTTTAAAAAAACTTAGCCATGAAACAAATACAGACAAAGAAGATAAAAACACACTTAGAAGATTTATTCAACTAAAAGTCGAATACAAAATACTTAAATATATAGAAAGAGAACTTACCAATACCATTAACACAACAAACAAAATAGACCAAAAACATATAATATTAAACTTTAAAAGACATCTAAAATCCCATGATAACAAACTATTAAATTCAATAAAAAATAGATATAAAATAATATTAATAGACGAAGCACAAGATTTAGATCTAACACAAATAGAAATATTTGCACTGCTCAATTCCTGTGGCATAAAGCTAGTATTTATAGCCGATCCTAAGCAAATAATCTATACATTTAGAAATGCTGACATATCATTTTACAACCAAGGGATAAAAGACAAAATCAAGGACGAGGCAAAAATAACATTAACAACAAATTACAGATCAAATAAAAAATTAATTGAACCTTTAAATACTATGTTTGATAATATCTATAATAAAACATTAACGTCTGAAATTGAACACATAGAATTTACGAAAGCAAAAACGGACCCTAAAAATGATGAAAATAAAATTTTTATAAATGATCAAGAGATAGAAGTAATCAATATAATAGAAACTGAGGGGGATTCAAATATCTTCCAAAAGACAGCACTAACAATAAAATATCTGCTAACAAACGGCAAAATTTATGATCATAATACACTTAGACAAATTAAAGAATCAGATATAAAAGTGCTCTGCAGAACAAGCAAAGAAATAAATTTAATAGATAAGGAACTTAAAAATCACAACATAAAAACGAATAAGATCGAAGAATCATTCTTTAAGACTAAAGAATTTAGCGAAATATTTTACCTCATAAAATGTCTAGACAGAAAACAAAACTTTCAAACTCTAAACTATATCTTAACCAGCAAAATAATAAACCTTCCATGGACGTTACATCTAAGTTTGATTGAACAAAATGAAATAAAACACATAGAAGAAGCTATCAGTAATATAATATATTTACTTGAAAATCAAGAAATAACATTAATAAAGGCAATAGATGAAATCATATCAAATAAAAATTTATGGCTCAAGCTAGCAAAAGATTTGCAAAATACTACCTTTACTGAATTTGCACAATCAAAAAAAAGCTACAAGGAAACCCTAATCAATGAGAAAAAATTTGAAGAACTTAAAAACCACGAAACAAGCCTGGATTTCATTTCTAAAATTTACTATGAAGAGAAAAACATAGAATCATTAATAGGCACTCTAGAAGATCTAATACTAAATCAGGATATTGAACAATATGAAGGTAAAACCACTACTCAAGATTGTCAATCAATAGAAATACTGACAATTCACAAATCAAAAGGACTCAGTTTTAATATAGTATTCCTAATAAGTGATGCTCAACAAAATGATAGCCTAGTTAAAAAATCAGACACATTTTATAAATTTTACCTAAACAATAAGATAGAATATGATTTTTTAAAATTAAAAGAAAATCAACAATTTGCTAAAAATAAAATTTTCAATGAAGAAAAAAACATTTTTTACGTAGGAACAACACGATCTAGGTTTGCACTATTTATTATCAATAAAGGCATAATAATAAATAAAATGTTAGAATTAGCAAAAATAAAAACAATTGACAAAATAAATTTAAACTTTAATGTGTACAATTTGATTAAAGCTAACCCATTCAATAAACTCTACATCAATGATAACAAAAAAATAAAATTAATATCTCCACCACCAATTAATAAACATTTATTTAGAAAAGAATACACCCATAGCTATACAAGTCTTGCATCAAGCTATAACCCCAATTACCATACAAATCAAGAAACAAGAGATGATGAGATTTATGATAATAACGCTATTTGCACTGAAGGAGTACTACCAAGAGGCAAAGATATTGGTAATATTTTACATGACATAATGAAAGACATTAATTTTAGTGATGCAAAAAATAATTTTAACAATTTCCAAAAAATTAATATTACTCTCATACAGCAAAAAATCGAACATTTTAATTCAAAACTAAATACAACCAAAATACAAGAAATGCTAACAACAATGATTTACAACATATTAAATACAAAAATTAAATTCATTGACGCAAGATTATGTGATATTCAAAAATTACAAAAAGAAATGGAATTCTTAATTAAAATAAATACAAAAACTTATGAACGAAAATCTCTTTTTAAAGTTCATAATAAACTGGATTTAACATTACACGGTGGATACATAAAGGGAATTATTGATCTTATTTTTAAGATAAATCATAAAGTATACATTTTAGACTATAAAACAAATTATCTTGGAGAAAATTTAGAAGATTATAATTTAACAAATTTAACAAATAAGATGCAACAAGAAAAATATGATTTACAATACAAAATCTACACGCTAGGAATAAAAGAAATACTCTTTAAAAATGAAGAAGAATATAAAAAACACTTTGGAGGCGTAATATACCTCTTTACAAGAGCATTTCAAAAAAATATCAAAGAACAATCTAAAACACAAAATGGAATCTACTCAACTATACCAAACTTTAAAGAATTAGATTTAGAACAAATATATTTGCAATCAAAATATTAAAAGGAAAATATGAGAAATTATCTAGTATTAAGAGAATTTTTAAAAGATCATGAAAGAAACTACTTAAACCCAGAACTCAAAATTTATGAAATAATTGAAATTTTGGACATAAACATAGAAAATTACTACAAATCACACCTACTCACAAAAAATATCAAAAATGAAAATAATAAAGAACTTACTATTTTTTTAATATTTTTATTTAATTATCTCTCCAAAGGACATTTAAGAGCTAATATTAATTTGTTAATAAAAGATATTCAAAACACAATTGCCTGTTCTATCCTAGAACTAGAAGAAGAAAATCAATTCTATCAAAAATCAAGAAACATATTAGAAGAACTTACAAAACTCACAAAAGTAACAAAAATACAAGAAATTATCTTTCACTTAAAAGCAAATAATATAATAAAGAATTATAATCAAAATGAAAAAATTACAACACCTTTAATATTAGAAAATAATATTCACATATACACTCAAAAAAACTTCAGAGAAGAAGAAGAACTCATAAAAAAAATAAATCAAAGACTTAAAGATCACAAAAATGAAATAAGCTATCAAAAAATACAAAATATTATGACAAACCTAAACACCAAGGATCTAAGTAAAGAACAAATCAATTCAATCAAAAAATCGCTTCAAAGTAACTTCTTTATACTAAGCGGTGGTCCAGGCACAGGCAAAACAACAACTATCAATTATATTTTAAAGGCAATTGACCTTAACTTAAAAATCAAGCAAAAGGTAGCTCTTATAGCACCAACTGGAAAAGCAAGTCAAAAACTAAAATCAAGTCTAAAAGAATCATTTAACAATCTTGAAATAGAATATAGCACAATACAAAAACTATTAAAAATATCATTCATCAATAAAAACAACAAATATAATGAAACTAATCCTCTAGAATTTGAAATAATAATAATTGATGAAGCATCTATGATAGATGCAAGTACTTTTTTAAAATTGTTAAAGGCAATCAAAACAAGCACAAAACTCATAATAACAGGAGACAAAAACCAACTCCCATCAATAGATGGAGGCAACGTATATTCAAGTCTTATGAAAATCAAAGAAACAAACAATGAAAATGTAGAAATACTTAAAAAAAATTTCAGAAGCAATAATGAGATCAATTTATTAGCCGAAGCAATATATAAAGAAGAGATAAATCTAATCGATACTCAACTTAATGCCAACAAAAATATAATTTTAAAGGACATAAATAAAATCAATATTGAAAATGAATTATTAAATCACACAAAAAATTTATACAATAAAATCTCTAACTTCAATCTCAATTCACTAAATGACGAAGAAATTGAATCAATAATTAACACTCTGCTTAACAACGTCATTTTATGTTCAAGAAATCTTGGAAAATTCGGAACAAAAAAAATAAATGAAATAATAAAATTGTATTTGAACAAAATATATGGCAATTTAATTGGACAAATAATCCTAATCACTCAAAACGATTATAAAAATGATCTATTTAACGGAGAAAGAGGAATTCTCTTTAGAGAAAATTCTAAAATTTACGCTCTATTTAAAAGGGAAGATAAGAAATACAAAAGAATAAATTTTAATTTAATCAACAAATATGAACTCAGTTTCGCAACAACAATACATAAAAGCCAAGGCTCTGAATATCAACATGTACAAATAATTATAGAGGATCACCCATTTTTAACCAAAGAACTACTCTACACTGCAATAACAAGAGCCAAAGAAAGCATAAAAATAATATCAAATAAAAATATTATTAAAAATGTTAGTCTAAAAACAATAAAAAGAGATTCAAAAATCTTAGAGCATATAGATACATTAAAATAAATTGACAAACAAAAAGAAAAACAATATAATTTTAAGGTGTTGCATTTGGGGGCGTAGTTCAGCTGGTTAGAACGCCTGCCTGTCACGCAGGAGGTCGCGGGTTCGAGTCCCGTTGCTCCCGATTATATTTTTTCAAACCAAAAATTCTTATCTACATTTTCTTCATCTTAATTTATTTCAATATTAGTTATTAAAGTATAAATTAACCTGTAGCAAAAAATATTAACTGCAAAACTATTATTGAAGTTAGTTAGAAAATTTTAAAAAAATTCTATTAAAACAGAAAACTCATTTTCACATTTATAAATATATAAACAATTCAAAATTACCCTAAATAAAGTTGCTCAAGTTCTATTTTATCAAGAATATATTTAACATCATCAAGACTACAAAGCTGTCCCCTAAGGGCTGTTGCAGTACCTGATGCAACTCCAAACTTAAAAGCATCAAGCAAAGAATTCCCAATTTGATATGCATACACAAATCCAGCAACAACAGAATCTCCTGCACCAATAGTACTTAAAGAATCAATTTGAGGAACGCTAGCTAAAAAAACATCTTTACTATTTATAAACACAGCCCCACTCCTTCCCATTGAAATTATAATATTTTGCACTCCCCTTCCTATAATCTCACATCCAGCACTCACTAAATCCTTATTAGAATTTAACTCTATACCCAAAAGCTCCTTAAGTTCATTAATATTTGGCTTTATTAAAAAAGGTCTAAGTCCTATAATCTCTTGCAAAGCAGGACCACTAGTATCAATAATGAACTTAACATTGCTAGAAAGATTTTTAGCTATTTCATTATAAGCCCGACACCCAAGCGAGCTTGGAATGCTTCCAGACATGATTAATATATCATTATCTAATTTTTTTAATTTTAAAATCAAAGACTGAAAATCACCCTCAAGAATTACTGGTGCATGCCCATTAATTTCTGTTTCTTTTCCATCTGACATCATTTTAATATTAATTCTAGTATTGTCATTGATACTTATAAAATTATGCTTTATTCCAATTAAATCAAGATGTGTCTTTATATAATCACCTGTAAATCCACCCAAAAATCCAAGAACAACACTTTCCATTCCAAAATTTTTAAGTACATTACTCACATTTACTCCCTTCCCTCCAACAAAAAAACCATTCTTAATAACATGATTAAGACATCCTGTCTGAAAATCATCTACAACTATCTTATAATCAATAGCAGGATTAAGAGTAAGAGTGTATATCAAACCAATCTCCTTTATAATTAAGTAAAATCTTTAAATAATAATAAAACACAATAATTATATGTTATAATGATTAATTATATATATATATATATATATATATATATATATATATATATATATATATATATATATATATATATATATATATAACATATTATAATACGGTTATTAAAGTATAGCAAGGAGCTTCCTATGCAAGATTTATTTTCTAAAAAATTAATATTATTGAATTATGAGGCCAAAAGTAAAGACGATGTAATCGAAAAGATGGCTGACATGCTCAATGAAAATGGATATCTAAACAACAAAGAAGATTTCATAAAAGAAATTAAAACCCGAGAAGAAATAAACGGCACTGGTCTTGAAGAATACATTGCAATGCCACATGCAAAAGGCAATTTTGTTGAAAAACACGGTATAGCTATATTGCGAGTTAAAGGGGAAGGTTTCAATTTTGATGCTTCCGACTCTAAACCCTCAAAATTATTTTTCATGATAGCTGTTCCTGAAAAAACCACAGGCAATACTCATATTAAAACAATATCTTATCTTAATAATATATTTAATAATGAAATTATAAGACAAGAAATTATGAGTACAAATGATACAAACAGATTTTTAGAAATTCTTTTAAATAGCAACACAGACTCAGTAATTAATAAAAGTAGCTCTAAGGATTTCATTCTCGCAGTAACTGCCTGCCCTACAGGAATTGCCCACACATATATGGCAGCTGACAGTCTAAAACGAGCAGCAGCTGAACTAAACATAGAGATCAAAGTAGAAACTAATGGCTCTAGTGGCGTTGATAATCTAATAGAAGAAGAAGAAATAAAAAGGGCAAAAGGAATAATTATTGCAGCCGGCAGAAACGTTGATAAAGCAAGGTTTAATGGTAAACCACTAATCGAAACTGGCGTAAAAGAAGGCATATACAAAGCAAAAGAACTCATTCAAAATATTCTTGATAACAAGGCAAAAATTTATACAAGCAACACAGTACAAGGTGAAAGTAAAACAACCCGTAAAACAAGTGGTGCATATAAGCACTTAATGAACGGTGTATCCTTTATGCTTCCGTTCGTAGTATCTGGGGGAATAATCATTGCAATATCATTCATGTTTGGCATTAAAGCTTTTGATCCAAACGATCCAAGCTATAATCAAATAGCAGATATTTTAATGCAAATCGGAGGTGGTAATGCTTTTTTCCTAATGCTCCCAATACTTGCTGGGTACATTTCATTCAGCATAGCAGAACGTCCCGGACTTGCACCTGGAATGATTACAGGATTAATGATGAGTAAGGGTAATGCAGGATTTTTAGGGGGAATCTTAGCAGGATTTATTGCAGGACATGTAACCTTAGCAATAAAATCAATAAGTAAAAAAATAATACCACCCAAGATAAGTGGTATTAATCCTGTCCTAACCTATCCACTCTTCTCAGTTTTAATATCAGGATTCTTAACATACTTATCACTAACACCAATTGCACATATTAATACGTCCATAACAAATATGTTAAACTCACTAAGCGGAACAAATATGGCACTACTGGGTGCACTGCTTGGTGGAATGATGTCAATAGACATGGGTGGTCCCGTAAACAAAGCGGCTTATGCATTTGGAATTGCAATGATAACTGCTGGAAATTATATTCCTCATGCAAGCGTAATGGCAGGAGGAATGATTCCTCCACTCGGAGTTGCACTTGCAACGAGCATCTTCAATAAGAAGTTCTCACAAGAAGAACACGAAGCTGGTAAAGTTTGTTACTTTTTAGGTGCATGTTTCATAACAGAAGGAGTGATTCCTTTAGTAGCTGCCGACCCTCTAAAAATAATACCTGCTTGCATAATAGGATCATCCATTGGAGGCTTTCTGTCTGCATTCTTCCAAGTAAAACTTATGGCTCCACACGGCGGGATCTTCATTCTTCCAATAGTAACTAATCCATTAATGTGGATACTGTCTATTTTAATAGGAACTTTGATAACAGGCCTATTAATAGGACTTATGAAAAGAGATAGGAAGTAACTCTTATCTCTTAAATAACTTGAATAAGATTATAAAAATTAATAAACCAATTTCAATTTTATTGGTTTTTCAAGACTTAAAGTTCTAATCATACCTAATTTAAGTTCTAAAGTATTCGAGTTGAGCTGATTAAATCCAAACTGCTCTTGAATTTTTCTTGATGTCTTAACTTTAACTGTAACATTAGAATTATCAATAAGCTCATTTGCATGCGAAGTAAAGTCTGATAAAAAATAAACTAACACATCCTTATATTCTTGCTCAGAAATTGGCATTTCTTCTGAAGGCAAGAGTGCCGCAAGAGCATCATTAACATATTCTTTATTTTCATTAATGACCTTAGTAACACTTTTTAAATTAAAATCAATTTCAAGAACATTTTTCCCATTTTTCTTTTCTATTTTAAATATAGGCATTTTCTCTTTTGCAAAATAATCTTTTACAACCTTAAACAAATTATCAAATTTAACAATCAAATTAAGGGAATCACCATTAGCCTTAATACTTAAGAGTTTTAGGCCTAATTTTTTCCCTTCATCACCAAAATATTGCTCTATCTTATCGATGGGGAAAAGAGGCATTCGAGCAGCCTCTTTCCCTACAAGAGTTGCTACAAGTTCTTTTCTGATCTTTTCAAATTCTTTATTAACATTAAATATTAATGAAACTGTTCCGCTTGCATCATCCTGTAAATTAACCTCTGAAACTGTCGTACAAGCAATAAATATTAAAGATACGAACATTAACTTATAAAATTTATACATTTAATAATCTCCTTAGTATATACACAAACATATATACATGCACTAGCTATTATAATAAAATATTAAGTATCAAAACAATAAAACTACAGGGGAAAAAAGAATGTATGACCGAACATTCGATATATCACATTTTCAAAACCTATTAGACAAAAGTTTAACACCATACCATTTAGTAAACTACATTGAACAAAAACTAGTATATTATCTTAATGCAAAAGAATTAAAACTTGATGATAAATGGTTATTAGAAACAGGATATTATTACGTAAAAAAAGAAGGGACAAGTCTTATTGCATTCAACATTAACACCAACAAAACACATGAACCATTCCTAATAGCAGCAGCACACTCTGATAGTCCTGGCTTAAAGCTCAAAATAGAATCTATAAAACACAAAGGCAATGTATTTTCTAATCACATTGAGGTTTACGGTAGTCCAATAATCTCAACTTGGACTGACAGAGATTTAAGCTTGGCAGGAATTGTATACTTCAATAAAGATGGAATAATTAAATCAGAATTAATAACAATTGAAAATATCGGCATCATACCAAATGTTGCCATTCACTTAAACCACAAGGTAAATGAAGGATTTACATATGACACCCATGAAAATATTGTAATTATCACAAGTCTTACAAAAAGCATTAAAGAAAAAATTCTAGCAGAAATGCAAATATCCGAAAAAGATTTTTTATCATGCGATTTAATATTTACAGCATCTGAACCTTCCAAAATTGTAGGTAGCGAAGGTGAATTTTTAACATCCAAGAACCTAGATAACAAATCGGGATGTCATGCCATAATGAATGCATTTGTTCATACAAATAATAATAACAATAAAGTAGCTGTATTTTTTGACAATGAAGAAATTGGATCTTCAACTTCAAGAGGGGCTGACTCAACACTATTAACAGAAATCTTAGAAAGAATAGATCTTGTTTTAAACCTAAAGAAAGAAGAACACCTAATCAAACTAAACAAATCATTTAACATCTCAATGGATGGCGCACATGGAACTCATCCAGGCTACATATACAAACATGACCCAAACTATCAAATAAGTTTAGGAAAAGGAGTAACTATTAAAAGCAATGCCAATTTTAAATATGCAACAACAGCAAATGGATGCGCAAAAATTAAAGCTTTGGCTATGAAAAATAATATTAAAATTCAAGAAATACTAATGAAAGCAAATACCCGCTCTGGCTCTACAATTGGCCCAATCTCAAATTGCCAAACAGGAATTGAAACTATAGACATTGGGGTCCCAATGTGGGGAATGCACTCTTTAAGAGAAACTATTGCAATATCAGATCATATAGAATCAATAAAGCTGCTTAGAACATTTTTTGAAAATTGGAATTAACATCTGGAACAAATAAAAGAAATAATTGTAGTTGAGGGCAAAGACGATGCTAAGAGAATAAAAGAACTATTTAAATGTACTATAGTTGAGACTGGTGGGCTATACCTTAAGTACGAAACCATTAATGTTTTAAAAAAAGCAATAGAAACAAATGGCATCATTATTTTTACTGATAGCGACAAAGCAGGAAATATTATTAGGAAACAAATACTTCAAAGAGTAGGCAACTTAAACCAAAATAAAATTAAGCATGCCCACCTTAAAAATAAGAATCAAGAAGTAGAAATAGCTTCTAAACTTGAAATAAAAACAATTTTAAAAAAAATAGGTACTTTTTATAAAGAAAAACAAAAACAGAGTTTAAATTTAAATGACTTATTAGAGCTTGGTATCACAGGAGCCCAATCTAAGAAGAAAAGAGAACAAATACAAAAACACTTCAATCTAGGCAATGGAAATAACAAAAAACTACTTGAAAGACTCAATTACTTTAAAATAGCACGAAAAGACATAGAAGCAATACTTTTAATAAAAGAAGAAAAGCTCCCCCAGAAGGAATCGAACCTCCGACCAAGTGGTTAACAGCCACCTGCTCTACCGCTGAGCTATAGGGGAATGAACACCTAGATATTATGCTAAATTGAAAATCTTTTGTCAAGCTATACAAATAGATAAATAAGAATTTATTCATTTATAAGACTCTCAAAATAGCATCAGCAAGTATCTTCGCATCCCGATCCCTAAGCTTAGATGATCGAATTGCCCAGGCTTCTTCATCAAATGCCAAATTCCTAATTTCAACTAATAACTTAGTCTTAACGACGTTATTTTTTAACACATAAAGGTTTTGTCCTTTAACATAAGGAGTTCTCTTAAAATCTTTTGTCATTTTTTCAATTATACTCTTAGAATGAGCATCAAATCCCTTCCCTTCCTCGGACTGATAATAAAAGCCCATACACCGAGGTGCCCCAACACTATTATCAGAATGTAAACTAATATAAAGAATATCGTCTTCCTTAACATTTTTATACTTTTTTATAAACTTATTAACAACAGTCAATCTTTTCCTTAAACCTTCCTGAGCACCATTTATCCAAGAGTCAACCGTATCAGTTTTATTTAAATCATAATCATTATAAACCTCATTCTTAACATTAACAAACGTATTATTAGCAGATAAACTATCTCTAATTAAATGCTCAGGAGATAAAATAGTAAGTTCAACATTGCCCCCATATTCTTTAAGATACACATAAAGTCTTAAAGCAATATCATAAACATATTCATCCTCGACAACAAAAATTTCATTATTAAGTCCATCTCTAGCTTTAACAATAGCACCAGGATCAAGTCCCCCATGACCAGGATCAATAATTATTAATTTATTCTTTAAATTATTATTTTTAACCGGGCGAGATTTTACAAGCTTTTCAAAGCTTTTAAAAAGTTGACTTGCTTTCTTATAGGCATTAAGAGGCGAATACCAATCTTCTGAATAAAACTCACTTGGCTGACTTACTTTCTTAGGCTTATACCAATAATAAAAAACCCCATTAGATTCAAATATAGGTATTTTAGGTTCCAATACAACTAAAGCACTAATATCAAAAACAACTCTATTATCCAAAACATTAGAAAAATTTAAATTTAACTTCTTATTCTTAGCAGAAACAATATTTGCAATAGCTTTAATTTTGGTCTTAGAATTACTAGCTTTATCTACAAATTCATTTAGATCGCTATTTGCAACAACTTGTTCTTTATTTTTATCATAAATTTTAAGCTCCTGATTATGAAAAATACTATTTCCAGTTAAATTATTCCAACCCTTAAGATCTTCAAGCAAAACCCCGTATTTACGAGCAATACTATATAATGTCTCACCAACAGATACCCTATGGGATATAAATGTCTCACTACTTCGTTTTCCTGTCTTTAATTGTAAAGACTTAGCAATGGACAAATCTTCTTCAATAATTTTTGAAACATTTAAAATTGAATCTGCTTTCAAATTTATTGCCTTATCTCCATTAAGACGGACAAGATGCTTTGCAGTAACACCATAAATATATGCAATTTTCCCAAGGGTTTCACCTCGCTTTACATAATGAAAATTAACATCTCCAGAAGTCTTTTTCAAATATAATTTTTGACCAATTATCAATTCCTTATTTTCTAAGGAATTAAATCTCATAATATCTCCAATACTAATATCAAAATCCACAGAAAGCTTTGAGAGAGAATCACCCTTTTTAACTACATATGGCTTTAAAAAATCAGGTTCATCCAAATTCAACTTAGAACCAACCTTAATAATTTTCGAACTCAAATTATTCCAAGCAATTAACTCTTTTTCCTTAATTCCATATCTTTTAGATATATCTTCAATAGTATCGCCGACATTAACAACATGTACTCTAGGCTCAGTACTAAGTTTGCTTAACTTAGGCTTTATCTCTCTTTTTTTAGTAGGCAATCTGTTGACCTTAGAAACACTTGGAATAATTAAGACACTTCCAACTTTAATACTCTCAGAGTGCAGATTATTTACTCTCTTAAGTTTTTTTATCGAAATTTTATACTTACGAGAGAGCGAATATAAAGTATCACCTTTAACAACTTTATGTTTAAAATCGGCATATAAACTAAAAGAGCTTATTATCCATAAAGTAATACTAATGCCCTTAATCTTAAAAATAAAAGACCTAATACTTCTCCTTAATCCCAGTATTTTGGACAGTATAATCATAAATGATCCAATAATAATCATACTTTTTTAAAAAAAAGGTATATCGTTTGGCTATATAAAAATGACCATCCTCAAAATACACATCAGACACAACTTTCCCTATAGAATCTGTATAAGTTGTTTCAACAATAGAAAATTTGCTTGGAATTCTTGTAATATTAGAATTATTATTATTCCATAAATAATCCTTATATTCTTCAAGCATACTATTAGAACCTGATTTAAGTTCTTGCTTATAAAGATATGATTTATTTTGATCATTTAAAATAAGACTCTCAATATCAATATACAAAAAGAATTTTTCTCTCTCCCCAAGACGCAATGCTGAAAATAAATATTCAACAACTTTATCAGGAGATAAACCCTCTCTTTTCAAAACACTTTGAATCTCACGATTGGAAGCTAAATTAGAAAAGTCAAATTTCTCTGCAGCAACATCATCCATTTTAGGTTTTAAAAATAATGTAATAACATTAGATTCTACATACTTTTGTGGATCTGAAATATTTGGAAAAAATAAACCCTTAACAAAATAAACCCCATCTTTATCAAACTGTACAAATTGTTTTAAGCTCATCACTACAGAAAATTTTTCATTAGGTCTCAAACTCAAAGTCCTTACAGGAATTGCAACATTTTTTGCTCTATCCTTAACATATTCAAGGGAACGTTTAACTTTTATATTAGTAGTATCTGTAACATCAAAATCAAAGCCGAAAGTATTAACATCGCCTATTTCAAGAGTAAGTAAATCATCAGATAAATTGCTAAGTGAAACTTCAATAGAAACATTACTATTGACACGATAGATTGATTGATTAAAGCACTTTATTTTAAAATCAAGACCCTTATAATCTTTAGAAAAAAGCATACAAGGAATAAGCATAAGAGATACAACAAACAATAACTTACTAAATTCCATAAACTCCTCAACATTTAATTATATTATACATAACGAAACAGAACATATCCATTAATATATAATATTATACTAAACTACATAAACAAAAAGGTAAAAAATGAATATAGAAAAAGAATTAACTACTAGGTTAAACAACAATAAAAATTTAAAAAAGATACAAGAACTTATTGCAAAAAATTTATCCTTTTCAATAGTAGGACAAGAAGGATTTTTTAAAGCTTTTTTAATCAACAAAATAAAAGAATACAGTAGTAATAATAAAATTATATTAATAGTTAAAAATGAAAATATTTCAGATATACTCAAAAATGATTTAATGCAAATTACAGACAAAATATATGAGCTTAACTACTTCAGCCCCCTTATATATAAAGACATAAGCTCAAAAGGTAAAATATTTATTGAAAGAGTAAAATTCTTAATCAATTTTTATAAAAATAATCCTGGAATATACATTGCTTCGCTAAAATCTCTACTTAGTAAAATCCCCTCAAAAGAAAATTTATTTAAAAACATATATAAAATTCAAACAAAAACAGAAATAAAAATAAAAAATTTTGAAAGCAAACTCATAAGACTAGGATATGAACAAACAACTAGAGTCACATTACCTGGGGAATTCACAATAAAGAGTGACATAATAGACATATATTCATTTAACAAACCAGAACCAATAAGAATTTCACTGTATGGTGATACAATAAAAGAAATCAAATATTTCAATCCTCTAACTCAATTAAATAAAGGCAATTCCATTGAAGAATTTAACATAATTCCCAAAAAGGAAATCATTTGGAATAACGAAAACATAAACAAATTAAAAAATCACATCAAAGAAAATGAATATAAAAAATTATTTGAACAAATTGAAACAAAATATCATGCAAGAGCAGAAGAGATATTTTATCCATTAATAGGAGACACATACCTAAGTCAACAGATACATGAAGATACACCTACTATCAATTTCGAAATACCAAATTTACAAGAAGAGATAAAAAAAATATATAAAGAGTATGAAAAACTTTATAACCAAGCAATAGAGTCTGGGAAAAAAACAATTGCACCAAAAGAAATTTTCATAAACTCTAATGATCTAAAACTCAAAACTAATGTTTTCATGGTTAAAAATCCTGAAAACATAAACACAGAAAAAGTTGTAGAATTCAAAATTGAAAGTGAACGTAATTTTTTTTCAAATATTACACTTGCAAAGGAAGAAATACAAAACTGGTTAAATAATGGATTTAAAGTAATCATTGCAGCAGAATCTAATTCACAAAAAGAAAAATTAAAATATATTTTTAAAGATCTTACAAAAATTAAAATTGAAATTTTAAAAATATCAAGCTCACTTATAATAACAAAAGAAAAAATAGCCATTATCCTTGAATCAGATATCTTTAATAGAAGACAAAAAACAAATAAAAATTTTGAATCATCAAAAACAAAAACTATTGATTCATTTATTGAAGTTGAAAAAAATAGTCATGTCGTTCACATAAACCATGGAATTGGAATATTCCGAGAGATCAAAAGAATTAAAACAAGTCTTCTTGAAAAAGACTATATTGAAATTGAATACGCAAATAACGAGAGATTATTTATACCAATTGAACAAACACACCTTATTCAAAGATATATCGGAAATGGAACTCAAAACATAAAATTAGATAAAATCAGCTCAAAGACCTGGGAAAAGAAAAAAGCTTATGCAAAGAAAAAAATTGATGCAATTGCCGATAAACTTGTTGCACTTTATTCAGAAAGAGAAAACACTAAAGGATTTCAATATCCTCAAGATAATGAATGGCAATTAGTATTTGAATCAGAATTTCCATACGATGAAACCCCTGATCAATTAACAGCAATATCAGAAATTAAACAAGACATGATGAGTCTAAAAGTAATGGATAGACTTTTATGTGGAGATGTTGGATTTGGTAAGACTGAAGTTGCAATGAGGGTAGCATTCAAAGCTGTCATGGGCAAAAAACAAGTAGCAATACTCTCTCCAACAACAATCCTTACAGAACAACACTTCAATACATTTAAACAAAGATTTAAAAACTTTCCAATCAACATTGAAATGATAAGCAGGTTTATACAAAAATCAAAAGAAAAAGAAATTATTCAAAAATTAGAAACAGGTGAAATCGATATAATCATTGGCACACACAAAATACTCTCAAAAAAAATCATATATAAAAACTTAGGACTAATTATAATCGATGAAGAACAAAGATTTGGAGTAAGAGAAAAAGAGAAACTAAAGGAAATAAAAATCTCTGTTGACTGCCTTGCCTTATCAGCAACCCCAATTCCTAGATCCCTTCATATGTCATTGATCAAATTAAGAGACATTTCTGTACTAAAAACGCCTCCTAAAAATAGAATCAAAATAGAAACTTATGTAGAAGAATTTAGCGAAATAATAATTAAACATGCAATAGAAAATGAGCTTTCACGAGATGGGCAAGTATTCTTTGTACATCATAATATTCAAGAATTAGATTCAATAAAAGTAATGATAGAAAAAGTAATCCCTTATGCAAGAATTGCAACAATCCATGCAAAGCTTAAAGATGACCAAATTGAAAACATTATGCATGATTTTATAAATAAATCATATCAAGTATTGCTATCAACAACAATAATTGAAAATGGAATAGATATTGAAAATGCAAATACAATAATCATTAACAATGCAAACAGATTTGGACTTGCACAACTATACCAACTAAGAGGCAGAGTTGGCAGAGGCTCTCAGAAAGCCTTCGCTTATTTCTTATATAAAGAAAACTCAAGCTTAAAAGAAAATGCCATTGAAAGATTAAAGGCAATATCTGAATTTTCAGAGCTTGGAGCAGGATTTCAAATTGCAATGAAAGACATGGAAATAAGAGGCGTTGGAAACTTACTTGGAAGAGAACAACATGGGGAGATTGAATCTATTGGACTAGATTATTACTTAACAATGTTAAACAACGCAATTGAAAAACGCATGGGAAAGAATTTTAAGGAAGATGAAATCAATATTGAAATTAACTACAATGGATTCATCCCAGATAGCTATATAAACAATGAACAAGACAAAATATCAATTTATAAAAAAATATCAGTAATCCAAAGTGAGGAAGAAAATAACAAAATAAGAGCAGAAATTCATGATCGATTTGGAACAATTCCAAAAGAGCTTAACACTTTACTTATATTATCAGAATTAAAAATACTTGCAAAAAAACTAAATATTGCCAGCCTTAAAGAAAAAAATGACTTACTTGAAATCGAATATTTCAATATAAAGAGTATTCCTGTGAAAAAAATAATGCAAATTATAAAAGACAATCCTACTATACTAAAAATAAATCCAGAACACAAAAATTCAGTTTTTTTAAACCTAAAACACATTGAAGAATCAGAAAAAATAAACTACATATATAGAAATCTAAATCTATTATTATAATAATATAAAAGATATGAAAATATTAACACTTAATACAGGAAGTTCTTCATTAAAATTTACACTCTATGATCACAAAGACACACAAATAATAATATCTGGAACAATTGAAAAAATAAAAACAAAAAAATCAATCATCCAAATTAAAACCAAAAATGGCTTACTAGAAATAACAGATAAACACATTAAATCACATAAGGAAGCACTCAAACAACTAATTAAAATACTAACAGATAAGAAATCAAAAATTATAGACAATTTAGATGAAATTCAAGGCATAGGACACAGAATTGTACATGGGGGTTCAAATTTCAAAAATTCAACAATACTGAACGAAAATATTTTAAGTGAACTAAAAAAAATATCCGAACTTGCCCCTCTTCATAATCCAACTGCAATAAAAGTTATAGAAGCAACACTTAAAGTATTTCCAAATGCAAAACAAGTTTTATGTTTTGACACATCGTGGCACCAAACCATGAATGAGCATGCATTTTTATATGCCATACCATATTCTTGGTATAAAGATTATAATATCAGAAAATATGGATTCCATGGTTTATCATATTCATATATAACAAAAAGAGCTGCAAAAATACTTAACAAACACAAAAAAGATCTAAACTTAATAATACTACACCTAGGTAATGGTTCAAGCATAAATGCAGTCAAAAAAGGAATATCTTACGATACAAGCATGGGTCTTACCCCTCTTGAAGGACTTGTAATGGGTACAAGAAGTGGAGATATAGATCCTGCAATCATTCCTTTAATGAGCAAACTACTAAAGAAAACCCCAAAAAAGATTGAAGAAATCCTTAACAAAGAAAGTGGTATGCTTGGGATATCCCTTAAGTCAAACGATCTAAGAGATATTTGGAAAGGAGTAGAAAATAATGAGTATAATTCTAAGCTTGCAGTTGAAATAATGGCTTACAGAATAAGAAAATATATTGGCTCTTACCTTGCAGTACTTGACTTCAATATTGATGCAATAATTTTCACAGCTGGAATTGGTGTTACCAATTATGGAATAAGAGAATTATCACTAAAAGGATTTGAAAAACTTGGAATAGAAATCGATCTTCAAAAGAATAACTTGGCAAGAGACAAAAATACAGAATCTGAAATCTCAAGTGAAAAAAGTAAAACAAAAATACTGGTAATACCAACAAACGAAGAATTAACCATACTTGAAGACACCTACAATTTAATTACAGGTCATTCATAATGCATGCTTAAAACAGAAACACAATATACAACTCTCAAAACACTTAGCAAATAAATCATAAAACAAGGTCAAAAACTAATCATAAGGGATCTTCTCTTGAAAAACTAACTTAATAAATCAACAAAATCATTCTTATATGGGATAAATCACATTAAAGTAAAACTTGCCTTTTAACATCCTCAAGGACTCTCTCTCCCTTAACAATATTAAGCAAAGTAAAAGCAAATTCAAAAGCCGTGCCAACACCCTTAGAAGTAATAAAATTATTACTAATAACAACATCCTCATCCACAAATTCACCATCAATAATATCATTTTCAAAGCCGGGATAGCAAGTAAACTTATTTACACCTAAGAGTCTCTTTGCAGAAAGAACAACTGCTGGTGATGCACAAATGGCTGCAATCAATTTGCCTTGTAAGTTCATATCTCTTAAAATTATATCTAAATCTTTTGACTCAAAAAGATTTGTAGCACCAGGCATTCCTCCAGGAAGTATTATTAAATCCAAATGCTCCGCACTACAATCCGATATTTTATTATCAGCCAAAACAGTAACTCCCTTAGAACTTGCAACAATCTTATCGTCATTTAAACTAACAACCTGTAGATCAACACCACCACGTCTTAAAATATCCATAGGAATTATAGCCTCAATCTCTTCAAAGCCATTTGCAAGAACAATTGCCACTCTCATAATAAAAACCCCTTAATGCTGATGGAGGGACTTGAACCCACGACCCCCCGGATATGAGCCGAGTGCTCTAACCAACTGAGCTACACCAGCTTGTAGCCATTAAAGTGTATAAATTCAAAGATATTTTGTCAATATAAAACACCATACTCTTAAGACAAAAATCCATTTTATTAAAAAGACTACAATCAATATACTAAGAAAAGTAACTTACAAAATAAATACTTGTCATTTTTTTTAAAAGAATAATAAAATTATTATTAATAATAAATTAAATCTCTTAATATAAATTGGGAGTCAGAAAAAAATTTATAACTTTAAGTATGCTTATAGATTGCAATAGTTTTTTTTTTTAAACAGAGCTACTAAAATGAGTAAATTTATAACGATATGATATACTTATGAATCAAAAAAAGATTGGTATGGCTTAAATGAAAAAAATTGTTTATATAGTTATCTTTTTTATTCATAATCATTGTTTCCCATACAATTTTTGGACTACAAAAAACAAAGAAAAATTAATAGACAATATAGTAAATCAAATGGAAGACAAAGAGTTACTGGGCCAAATGTTTATGATAAGTTATCCAGGAGAACAGATCACAAAATTCACACTAAACTTTATAAAAGAAAAAAACTTAGGGGGAATCAAAATTTTTGGATGGAATGCAAAAAATTTGCAAATGCTAATAGAAAGCATAAATAAAGCACAATCAATGTCTCAAAAAAATAAATTTAAAATACCCTTATTTATAGCAACAGATCAAGAAGGAGGATGGACACAACATATAAAACTCACAACATCAAAGACAATAGGAAACCTTGGAATTACAGCGACCCTATCACCAAACGATTCTTACCTTACAGGATATCACATAGCAAATGAATTAAAACAACTCGGAATTAACTTGAATTTTGCACCCATAACAGACATTTACAGTAATGAACAAAATTTTACAATAGGACCAAGGACGTACTCAAACAATCCACAAATCGTTTCTCTTTTTGCTCTGGCTTTTTATAAAGGACAAAAACAAGCAGGCATAATTTCAACAGCAAAACACTTCCCCGGACATGGCAACACTGTTGTTGATTCCCATATCAAAATGCCAATAATAGACTTAAGTTTAAAAGAAATGTTATCAAATGAACTAATACCATACAAAATATTAATACAAGAAAATATTCCAATTATTATGAGCGGGCACTTAGCATACCCAATGCTTACAAATGGCAAAGAAATACCTGCATCATCATCAATAAAAATCATCAAGGAACTACTTAGAAAAGATCTGAAATACGATAATTTAATCATAACAGATGACTTATTAATGAATGCAGTAAAATATAATAATGAAAGCATCTATGACACAATTGAAAGAATTATTAGAACTGAAACTGATATTCTATTAATATCACTAAACGAAAACATACAAAACAATGCTTATAATAAGCTATTCACTCTCATGCAAAAAGATAAGGAGATAAGAGAAAATATTATTAAATCCAATAAGAGAATACTTAGAATAAAGTTAGAATACTTAAAAGAAAGAAAAAATGAAACGGAAATTTATCCAAACCATAAAAAAGCTCAATCAATACCCACTAAAGAAGCTAAAAAATTTTTTGAACAAAGCACATTAAGAGGAATAACTAAAATAAAGTTATTTAAAACAATATCAAAGCATAAAAAAACACTATTAATATCACCTTACAGCACAATGATTACAGAAGGGAAAAAAATATTTCAAAAAAATTTTGGCTATTACTATGACTATTACCCCTTAAACAGCATGAATTCCACAACACTCCAAGAGATAAAAAAACTCATCGAAGAACATGAACAAGTGATTTTTAATCTTTCAACACCCGCCAGCCTAAAATATGTAGAAAACTTAAAAGAATATAAAGATAAATTAAGTATAATTGTCTCGCTTACACCTCAACACATTAAACAATTAGACTGGATACAAAATATAGTAATAGTATACGGAACAACATCACTGTCATTTAAATCTGGCTTCTTAACTTTGACACAAGATTTTAATCCAAAAGGACAAATTCCCTTAATAAACTTTAAGCCCTAATAGAGTCCCTAATGTATGAAATTATTTGACTCTCTAAAAGATTTAAAGAACTATTTTTAACTTTAAACCCACTGGCATGCTTATGTCCCCCACCCCCAAAATATTTTGCAAGCTCACCCACATCGAAATATTCTCTAGAACGAAGCCCCACCAGAATAGAACCATCTTCCATCTCTTTTAAAATAATTAATATTTCATTATTCTCAACATTATTAAGAAATGCATAAAACAGTTCATTAACGCCACTAACATTAGTATCCTTCTTAGAATGAAAAGGCAAAACAGTCAGCAATACTTTCCCATCAAAATAAGTTTTAAGGTTATTTAACATCACACTAAGTATACTTATTGACGCTAAGCTCTTAACAGATTCAACATAATTATAAATATCTTTAAGACTTAAACCTTTAGATACAAGTCTGGCTACCATTTCAAAAGGTTCAGGATCACTGCTTGAAATAAATCTAAAAAAGCCTGTGTCTGTGCAAAATCCGACCAAAATATACCATGCTTCTTCCTTAGTAACTTCATACCCAAATTTTCTAATTAATTTCTCAATCAAAAAAGTCGTTGAAGGAGCAAAGGGATCAATATATCCAGGAACATCCAATTTATCACCTGATGCATGATGATCAATAACAAGAATAGGCATATCTTTTACATAAAAAACAAATTCATCTCCAATTCGATCAAATATGGAACAATCCAAAATAATAACAACGTAATCTGCAGAGTCAATATCTGGCCATCTAGATAAAAATTTATCTTTAAAAGGAATTATTTCCTTGCGCACAAAAGGACCTTCATTTAACATGACAACCCTCTTGCCTATTCTAGACAAAAAAGAAGCTAAAGCCAAAGATGAACCAATACAATCAAAATCAGGATCTTTGTGCCCAATAACAATAAAATTATTGTATTTCTTAATAAATTCAATAACATCTACCATAAAATATCAAAAAACCTTTCACATAAATTAACAACTACATCTTATAATTAAACATTTTACAATACTTTAATAAAAAATTATAAGCATTGTGCTATAATTAACAACGTCACAGACTAAGAGGTGTTAAGTGGGAAATAAGGATCAAGATGCAATTGCAAAAGCATTTCAATTGGCTGAAGCTGCAAGAAATAATTCATATTCACCCTATTCAAAATTCAAAGTGGGAGCTTGTATTAAAACTAAAAATAATGCATTTTTTCAAGGTTCAAATGTTGAAAATGCAAGTTTTGGAGCAACTCGTTGTGCAGAACAAACTGCAATAATGAATATGATATCATCTGTTGGCACACAAAAAATAGATTTTATATTGATAACAACAACTCCAGCAAGTGTTCCATGTGCAATATGTCGCCAAGTGATGTCAGAATTTTTTGAAGAAGATACTAAAATATTAATGACAGATCCCAATCAATTTAATGCCACTAACACAGTCTCACAAATTTACACCCTTAAAGATTTACTTCAAATTCCATTCAACAAACAAGAACTATCAAGAATATTTAAGGAAAATCAAGAAACATAAATT
Source organism: Borrelia coriaceae (assembly GCF_023035295.1). NCBI lineage: Bacteria > Pseudomonadati > Spirochaetota > Spirochaetia > Spirochaetales > Borreliaceae > Borrelia > Borrelia coriaceae. The sequence continues at coordinate 649,357 of NZ_CP075076.1, read as the reverse complement.
CAAAATTTGGGTCAAACAAAATCTTGATATTAATTTAAAATATCAAGAGACACAATAGCCTTAGCAAGCTCATTCAATGTATCAGCCTTAAGGATACATGCTGAGGAATCAAAAATTTCTAATATGAATTTTTTTTCATCAATGCTAAACTCATAATCCAAAATCTCTAATGACAGAAAGTTAATAATTGGAATAAATTTATCAATAAAAGCGTATATTCCCTCATCAAAGTCAAAATTTTTATAATAATAATTAAATACAGACTTTAAAGCATGCTCATCAAAAGTCTTTAAAAAATCATAAAAAATATGCTCAATATTTTTTACAGTATTTATCAAAACTTCATCTTTAGAAATGCATTTTTTACATTTTTTAACAAAAAATTGAGACTGTAACATAAATCCCCCTCCTATCTCATTTAACATATTAACAAAATTAATTGAACATCAAAAAAAATAATGTTATCTTTAAAATAATAGGATTATGCAATAAAAAAAAGGAAGAGTGCAAATATGGTTAAAATAATCAACAATAAAAATATTAATAAGTGCACTCACCTAGAACTTGCAAGCTTAAAAAAAGATGAAATTTACATAGTTTACATAGAAAATAATGTTGAAATAGTTTCATACCTGAAAGCTAAAATACAAAATAAAGAGATTAAAATTAATAACTTTTATATTAATCCAAATTTTAAAGCAGAAGGAATAGAGAGAATTCTTATTCATAACTTAATTCATTATGGCAAAAAAAATAAAATGCAAAAAATATTATGTCAAATTAACGATATCGAGGAAGAACTTAAAAATCTCGGATTTGGAAATAACAATAATATATATGAAAAAGAATTAACTTATGAAATAAAAAAAAACACACTTATAATGAGAATAGGATTGATCTCAGTATTAGCAGAAGTAGCATCAATAGCATCCAAACTTACTGTGGGAATTCTTTTTAATTCATTCGCACTCATCGCAGATGCACTTCACGTTACATCAGATTTCATCCTATCTACAATTACTTATTTTAGTTTAAAAATTACGAATCGACCTGAAACAATTTATTATCCTTATGGATATAAAAGAATGGAAAACCTAATAGCACTTATTATAGGATTAGTCATCATAATATCAGGATTTACAATATTTTTAAGCACAACAGGATTAAATAAATTGGTAGATCTTAGCAGTAAATTTGAATTGCATAGTCACCACCACGACCATAGTCACGATGATAAAAAAAATATATTAGAAATATTTTCAAATAATTCATTTAAAAAAAGCATTTGGATACCATTAATACCCTTTATATTTTTCTTAGTCAAGATAATCGAACATTTGGTAAAATTCCAAATTGGCAATAGATATAACAATCATTTACTATTAGCATTATCATCATTTGACAAAAACTGCATATTTTCTCATGGAGGAACCACACTAAGCTTATTACTTGCAAATTATGTATGGACAGGATTTGATAAAATCATATCTATATGCATTAGCTTTATAATGATCAAAGAAGGACTACACGTAATAATCAATAATGCTAATAATCTCCTCTCAAAACAAGACCTAAACTTAAAGAGAGAAATAAAAAACACATTAAAAAATATAAATGTAAATTTCAAAGAACTTAACTTTTCCTATCAAGGAAATGAACTAAATCTATATATCAAATTAGATCTAAGCCATGAAAATGACTTAAAAAGTTTAATACAAAAAACAGAAACAATAAAAGACACAATAAAAAAATATCATAAAGAAATATGTAAAATATACATTTTAATGTAACAAATAATTAATTGACAATAAAAAAAAATTATGTTAGACTATGTTACAAGGCGCAGGGTAGAGCAGTTTGGTAGCTCGTCGGGCTCATAACCCGAAGGTCGTAGGTTCAAGTCCTACCTCTGCTATTTCAAGATGTGAGGAATTAATGAACAGGAAAAATATAGCTAAAGGTAAGTTAGTAAGACGATTTAGTGTAAATATTTTCGAACAACCTAAATACGATAAATTGCTCAAAAAAAAGCCTAATCCACCTGGAATGCATGGGCGTTCTAGAAGAGCTAAAATTACAGAATATGGAAAACAATTAATAGAAAAGCAAAAAGTAAAATTTACCTATGGTGTCAACGAAAGGCAGCTTACTAATATTTTTAAAGAAGCTAGGAAACATCATGGTGTTACAGGAGATAATCTCTTAGCACTACTTGAGAGAAGAATCGATAATGTTGTATATAGGGCTGGATTTGCCATTTCAAGAGCACACGCAAGGCAAATAGTTGCACATGGCATTATAATGCTTAATGGTAGAAGGGTTACAATTCCATCTATTACCCTAAGAGCAAACGATATAATACAAGTAAAAGAAAAAGATAGCTTAAAAAAACTAGTCAGGTCAAATATAGAAAAAACATCAACACTTAGAAAATTACCAACTTGGATAGAAGTAAATGCTGATGATTTAAATGCAAAAGTAACCCGACCCCCAGCAAGAGATGAAATACCTACTCTTGCAAATGAACAAATGATTGTTGAGTACTATTCTAAGAGAGCGTAAAAATCAGTAAAGCTAGCATGTTAATGGATCATGCTACTTACTTTTCTTTTTTTTCTTAGTAAAATTTTTTCCAAAATCACTATTTATAAAAGGCCAAAAATTATTATTGGTTTTATTTTTAGTATAACTTGGCAAATTAAATGCTACCCTATTACCTGAAGGTTTTCTAACTCCATCTTTCATATTTCCTCCTTAATAAATTTTAACATATAAAACCCTAAATAATATTCAAATAGTCAAACACTTCGCCTAAATGAGACACATACTTAACATAAATATTATCTCTAATATCTTCGGGAAGCTTAACATAATCTTTTTCATTATCCTTTGGGATAATAATTTTATTTATACCATTTCTATAAGCTGCAAGCACCTTTTCTTTAATACCTCCCACAGGAAGAATTGAACCTTTAAGAGTAACCTCTCCCGTCATAGCAAGGTCTAAAGGAACTCTCTTGCCAGATAACACAGAGGCTATGGCTGTTGCAATAGTAATTCCAGCAGAAGGCCCATCTTTTGGTGTAGCTCCCGCTGGAAAGTGAAGATGAATTTCGGGAATTTCATTTATATCAAAATTAAGCTCCAAAGAATAAGTTTTCACAACAGAATAAGCAAGTTGTGCACTTTCTTTCATAACAGTCCCAAGACTACCCGTTAAAATAATATCGCCTTTCTTATTAAACTTAACAGCCTCAACAGGAAGCACAGCACCACCATAACTTGTCCAGGCAAGACCATAAACAAATCCAGAAGACTCAATCCTAATCAAATTAAATTTATACTCACAATGCACATAAAAACGAAAATTATTCATGTTAATTATTTTATAAATACCAGGAATATCAGGATCATGAGTAAAGAGCAAGTTATTGCCATGCATTAAGGAACTTGGAAAATAAAAATTTCCTCTAATTATATCTTCCTTTGAGTAAACATAAAGCAACTCTCTTACAACCATTCTAAACAAATTTGTCAAAAGTCTCTTTAAATTCCTAACTCCAGACTCCATAGTATAATTTCTAATTATATGCAAGACAACATCATCTTCTATTTTTATATAGACATTGTTTAAAAAACTCTCTTTAATAATACTTGGTATTAAAAATTTTTTAGCAATCTCTAATTTTTCAATACAAGAATACCCTTCTATTTTAATGATCTCCATTCTATCAAGAAGCGGTCTAGAAACCTCATGCAAAGAATTAGCGGTTGCTACAAATAAAACATTAGAAAGGTCATAAGGAATTTCTAAATAATGATCAACAAATCTGGAATTTTGCTCAGAATCTAAAACTTCTAAAAGAGCTGCTTCCGGATTTCCCTTATAAGTACTGTTAATCTTATCTATTTCATCAAGAAGAATAACAGGATTAGATTTTCCGGTCACTTTAATTGCATTAATAAAAACTCCTGGAAGAGCTCCGACATAAGATCTCCTATGTCCTCTAATTTCTGTTTCATCTCTTAATCCACCAAGAGAAATTTTTGAAAATTTCCTAGAAAGAGACTTAGCAATAGATAAAGCAACAGATGTCTTCCCAGTACCTGGTGGTCCCACAAGACACAAGATAGGTGCCTGAACTTTAGAATTAATATGATAAACGGCTAAAAAATTCATTATTTTTTCTTTAGTTTCATCCATACCATAATGAGAATTCTTTAAAATAAGTTCAACCTCTCTTAAAGAATTTTCCATCACAGTATTTTCATTCCAAGGCAACTCAAGTAATAACTCAATATAATTCCTAACAACATTGGCATCTGGTGAATTTGTACTCATACGAGTCAATCTAGATATTTCCTTTTCAATTCTAGATTTAATATCCTCAGGAATATCTTTCAAGTTTAATCTCTCAAGATAATCGGTCTCATCTCTACCTAATCTTTTCTGAATCTCTTTAATTTGCTCATTCAAGAAATATTCTTTTTGTCCTTTATCAAGCTTGGTCTTAACCTTAGTCTTAATATCTTTTTTAATCATTAAAAGTTCAGTCTCAATACTTAAATTGATGATCAATTTTTCTATTCTAACCTTAACATCTAACTCTTGTAAAAGTTCTATCTTGGCTTTATATCCCAAATCAACATTAGAAGCTACAAAATCAACAAACTTAGCCGGACTATCCAAAAATTTGCTACTCTCATCATCTTCTAATGTCTTAACTGGTAAATAAGCTCTATATACATCATAAGATTCTTTTAAAAATTTAGAATAAGTAAAAAGTTCGTTATTAAATTCAAATTTATCAGAGATAAAGTCAACCTTTGCTCTAAAATAATTCTTTTTCTTCAAAAGACTTTTAATAATAACCCTATCCTGAAAGTCGACTAAAATTTTTATCAAAGTTTCAGTAACCTTTACAACCTGAATAATCTTTGCATAAGTACCAATAGAATATAAATTTTTTAAACTAATTTTGTTACCATTATCAGAGTTAAGCTCCTTAATGCAAAAAAACACAACCAATCTGCCCTCTAACATAGACTGATATATTGCATTAATAGAAAAAGTATCTTCAAAATTGATCCACAAAGTTACATTAGGAAAAAAAACATTTTGCCTTAAAAAAATAACTGGAAGATCGTCACTCTTAGAACTAAGTAGATTGAGAATTGATTTCATAAAGCTCTTTTGACCAAGGCTTATTAGCATGTCTCCCTGTCAAAATCAAAGGTTCAACATCACTATTTAAAACAGATTCTTTAGTAACAATAACTTTTTTAACTTGCTTAGTTGAAGGTATTTCAAACATAACATCTTTAAGCAATTCTTCCAAAATAGAACGCAAACCTCTAGCACCTGTATCCTTAAGCATAGCTTCTTCTGCAATTGCATCAAGTGCATCTCTTTCAAATAAAAGATCAACATTATCCATCTTAAACATATGACAATATTGTTTAACGATAGAATTATCAGGTTCAACTAATATTCTAATTAAATCTTCCTTTTCTAATTTATCAAGATAAGAATGTACAGGAAGCCTACCTACAAATTCTGGAATAAGTCCAAATTTAACTAAATCTTCCATCTCTAAACATTTTAAAGAATTATCCTTTCTTAAATCTTGTTTACCAGCAGATGAAAATCCAATAAAACTTTTATTAATTCTTTTTCTAATAATATTTTCAAGTCCTACAAAAGCTCCGCCACATATAAATAATATATCTTGCGTATTAATTTCAATAGTCTCTTCATAAGGATGCTTCCTCCCACCCTTTGGTGGTATATTTGCAATAGTTCCTTCAATTATTTTTAATAAAGATTGTTGAACCCCTTCTCCAGACACATCTCTTGTAATTGAAATATTTTCACCCTTTTTTGCAATCTTATCTATTTCATCTATGTAAATGATACCCCTTTCTGCAAAACTTACATCACCATCAGCAGCATGAATCAGCTTAAGCAATATATTTTCAACATCTTCTCCCACATAACCGGCTTCAGTAAGTGTCGTAGCATCCGCAATTGCAAATGGAACATTCATCTCAGCTGCCAACTTTTTTGCAAGCAAAGTTTTACCACTCCCAGTAGGACCTACAAGCAATACATTAGATTTTTCAAGTTCAATTCCGCTTTCTCTTTTATTGCCTTTAAATATCCTCTTATAGTGATTATAAACTGCAACAGATAAGACTTTCTTTGCATCTTCTTGACCAATAATATATCTATCTAAATGACTTTTAAGTTGTTTAGGAGTTGGAAGCTTCTTTGAAGATCTGCCTCCCTCAGGCTTTTCTGATTCTTCTTTAAAAAGATTATGACATATTTTAGAACACTCAAAACAAATAGCAACAGACTTAGCAGCGATAATTTTCCCTTCAGCCTCAGCTTTAGTACGCCCACAAAAAGAACACCCTTCAATTTTCTGACTTTTGCTTCTTGCCATATAAAATCTCACCCACAATAAAACTAATTTCTTACCAAGATACCATCAATAACGCCATAATCAAGAGCATCATTTGGTGTCATAAAATAATCTCGCTCAATATCAAGAGACAATTTTTCCCTAGACACCCCTATTTTGTCAGACATAATATCTATTATTAATTTCTTAAGCCTCAAAATTTCATTCGCTTGTATGCTAATGTCACTGGCTTGACCACCTATTCCACCCCAAGGCTGATGAAGCATTATTCTTGAATATGATAATGATTCTCGTTTGCCTATAGCACCTCCTGCAAGCAAGAATGCAGCCATTGAGGCTGCCTGACCAATACAAATCGTTCTTACATCCGGTTTAATATACTGCATAGTATCATAGATTGCAAGTCCTGAGGTAATACTCCCCCCAGGAGAATTTATATAAAGATATATATCTTTCTTAGAATCTTCAGACTCTAAAAAAAGCAATTGAGCAATAACTGTGTCTGCTCTTATATCATTAATCTCTCCACTTAAAAAAATTATCCTATCCCTTAGCAATCTTGAATATATATCAAACACACGTTCATAATTGCCAGTATGCTCCACAACAGTAGGAACTAAATTATGCATATATTCCCTTATCATTATTCACCTATTTTATAATCAATAAACTCTCTAAAGGCAACTTTTTTAAGTTTAATTTCCTTCACATTTTTTAAAATTTTATCTTTAACTTTCTGTCTTTTAATTTCATCTTTTAAAACTCCAATCAAATTCTTCTCTTGATAAAATTTCTTAATCTCTGCAAGTTCCATCCTTGCATGCTCAGCCTGCCTAACAAACTCATTATCTAAATCAATATCTGTAACTTCTGTCAAATCACTATCCACCATCTTTTGAAAAATTAATTTAGACTTTAATTTTTTAAGTACATTTTCCTTAAAAATATCATTCATACCTTCTAAACCTGAAGAAGGATTATTTAATTGTTCAAGACTAACGTTATTTTGATGTGAAGATTCTCTTAAAACATTTTTAAATTCAGCTTCAAACATAGAAGATGGAATATCTATACTTAGATTCTCCGCAATATCAGACAACAGTTTTGAAAGTTTAAGAGACCTACTCTTTTCCTCAATAAGCCTCAACATATTATCTTTTATATGCTCTTTAAGCTCCTTTAATGTATTAAAGCTATCCTTAATATCCTTTGCAAACTCATCATCAAGCTTAGGAATATCACGTCTTTTTATATCCTTAACAGCAACCTTTAATCTCTTAAAAGAATTAGCAAGTTCACTAAATTTATAATCCATACCATACTTTTTCTCGAATATCCTCTCTTCATCCTTCTTCATTCCAAGAATATCATCATCAAACCCATAATAATTATTAGACTCACCAACAGTAAAAACAAAATCTTGCCTTTTAGTCGCTAAAATTTCACTTAACGAATCATCAAGTTCCACAAAATCTACTCTAACAATACTGCCTACTTTAACATCACCACTATCTTCAACAACCATTGCATTTTCAAGTTGCAATAACTTAAGTTCATCTTCTACATCAGCATCAGAAATAGTAACTTCTGGTATTCCTACCTCAATATCAGATATATCAGGTACTTCAAATTCAGGATAAGCCTCATAAAGCACAGTAAATTCAAAATCATTATTAAAATCTATTTCTAACTTATCATCTAATATTTTAGGAACAGCATAATTTAATGGCTTATAAGTTGCACTTTTAAAAAATTCTTCTAAAGATTTATGAACAATTTTTTCTATAGTAAGAGCTCTTATATTATCAGAATATTTGCCTTCAATAATGCTCAAAGGTACTTTCCCTGTCCGAAAACCTTTAACTTTAAGACGAGAAGAATAATCCTGTAAAATTTCGTCATATTTACCCTTAATAAATTCCTTTGAAATTCTAATAACAACTTCAACCTTAGACCCGGAAACTAACTTTACATCACTACTTAATATCACATTATTCCTCTAATTTAAATGCATTAATGTTTAATAATTGTAAATTCAAGCGAAAGACGGGATTTGAACCCGCGACTTTCACCTTGGCAAGGTGACACTCTACCCCTGAGTTACTTTCGCATTTCTTGCAGAAGGTGGGACTCGAACCCACATGCCTAAGGCACTAGATCCTAAGTCTAGCGTGTCTGCCAGTTCCACCACTCCTGCATACCTTAGGTAGTATACAAAACTTACAAAGCTTTTTCAAGTATAAAACTAACGTTTCACACCCAGCAGGGCTCGAACCTGCAACCTTCGGATTCGAAGTCCAACGCTCTATCCAATTGAGCTATAGGTGCAATCTAACAAAAATAAAGGTGGTTGACGGGACTTGAACCCGCGCTACCCGGAACCACAATCCGGTGCTCTAACCAACTGAGCTACAACCACCACTTATACTCAATTGTATGTAAACCTATTTTATATATATTCAAATAGTAAGTCAACTGAAATATATATATTCAAAAATAAGTAAAATACAATATAAAATTTTATAAAGTTTCTAAACTCTTCTTCAAAAAATTATAAACTCTAATAGTTGACGCAATATCAACCTTCTCTCTTGGTGTATGAGGAGCATTGATCCAAGGGCCGATTGTAACTGAATCTATCCCTCCAAATTTTTCTGATATTATTCCAGTCTCAAGGCCAGCATGAATCACTGAAGTCTTAGCCTCTTTACAACACATATCTTTATATACATTTTTAAGATGATTTAAAAGTTTACTATTCTCAGCAGGCCTCCATGAAGAATAATCATAAACTATTTCAAAATTAGCACCTGCAAGATTACTAATAGCCTTTAAATGATTAAAAACATATTCCTTTTCAATATCTAATAAAGACCTTATTGTAAATACAAACTGATACGCCTTACCAACCTTTAAAAGACTAGCAAAATTTAAAGACGTCCTAATAAGTTTTTCACTATAGTTCTCAACCTTTTGAATACCATTTAAAAATGCCATGCCCATATTTAAAAGTTTATCTTGATCGATATTATCTAAAACATTACCAGAAAAATCCATTCGTCTCAAAATAATTTCAAAATCAGCATCAAGAGTATACATTTCTTGCACACTACGCTTAAATGATTCTAATTCTTGCTCTAAGCAAATATAACGATTAGAATCAATTAATATTAATGCTTTTGCCTCTCTAGGAATTGCATTACTCTTATCACCACCAGATATATACCCAACCTCAAATTCCATACTTGCCCTAAGTTGACTTAAAGCAAAAAACATCAACTTCAAAGAATTTGCCAAGTCAAAATGAATATCTGCACCAGAATGCCCTCCCTTAAGACCTGTAAATAAAATTTCAACACCTACACTTTTTCTGCTTTGTCTATATTGGGGCTCAAAATTAATATTAACAAGTCTAGAACCAGCACAACCAACTAAAAAATAACCCTCCTCTTCTCCATCAAGGTTAATTAACATTTTCCCACTACATAAATTAGGATCAAGTCCAATAGCACCTATTAGTCCTATTTCTTCATCAACAGTAAAGAGAAGTTCCAAATCAGGATGTTTAAAAAACGAAGCCTCACTCATGATGGCAAGCATCATAGCAACCCCAATACCATCATCAGCACCAAGAGTAGTCCCTGATGCAACAAAATATCCATTATCTTCAATGATATTAATAGGATCTTTCTCAAAGTCATGCACAACAGATTCATTTTTTTCACATACCATGTCTGTATGAGCTTGTAAGATAACAGGCAACACATTGTTACATCCATTAGCCTTAATCCCAACTACAATATTGCCGATACTATCTTCCTTAAAAGAATACCCAAATTTTTTAGCTTCTTCCTTAATAAAATTACTAATACCTCTTAAATTTTTTGAACATCTAGGAATTTGAGATATTTTCCTAAAATAATGAATTACAATATTTTCCATCTTTATCCCCTAATAAAACCAAACTTAAAATTGAATATATTAACTATATGCTATCATAGAATATTTAAAAAAGTAATCTCTAATAAACTAAGAATTAATTTAAAAACACACACTTATTTGAAATTCTAATTTGTATAGAAACACTACTTAAAAGCTCTGGTTTTCCTACAGTCAATACTTAAAAACAATTAAAATTGTAATAACACTCTTAAACTAAAGCTTACAAAATATATCCTAAAGACTAATCTAAGGTAAGATTAAAAAACTTTAGCACCATCTGGATATTCCACAATAACCTTAAAATCCTCAGGAAAAGCAAAAATCTTTCTGGATTTAGACTGATCAAAATCTTTAGCTACAACTGGAATACCATATTTGGATAAAGACTTGATAGCAAACTCTGCATTCTCAACACCTACCCTTATTGTACTTTTACCCATAAAATTAGCCCCTCCAAAAAGTTTGGCCTTAAGATTACCCTTTGATGAACCATTCTCTATCATAGCATCAATTAACATAGGAATAGCATAAACTCCATATCTACCTTTCTGTGCAAGCTCCACTAATGAATCAGATCTCACTAACACATAATGATTAACTCCTATAAGCTTACATACTTCATCATAAAGTACAACAGAAACACAAGAACCAAGTATTGTAGAAATAACCCTATTATTTGACACAAAAGCCTCACCTGGCACTATTATCGTAACATCTCTTTTTAATTTGAAATTAAAATGATTTAACATAAAACTAATTACTCTCTTAAAAGATTTTTATAAAATACCTACAAATACCATTAAAACTTTTAATTTTTTAACATAACTAAGCAAGTTCAGCGACTTTAACTTAAAACTATACAAACCCAACCTTCCCACTACATAATCATTCTTAAAGTAGAGCACTTAATGCTTTTTATACTAAATTTATATTGCCTAGGCTGTACTTCCTTCAAAAAACCTTCTTTCAAAAGACATATTCAAAAGCCCTTTAGAAAAACATTAAATTTACCACATTATAACTCTTTTCCCTTAATTTTTCCAACAAAAGAACATTGATAATAATTACTAAATCCATATTCAAACAACTTTTGTGCAATCAAAGCACGCTTCTTCTCTCCCACATTATCCACTCCCTTATTAACTCCCAAGACAACCGCTATTAATCTTATAGCATCTTTTTTAGCTGTAGCAACTATATTTAAACCAGATTTTTTAATATAACCAGTTTTTAATCCATCAGCATAAGGATAATTAAATATCAAAATATTTTTATTCTTCTGTTTTAAATTTAACATTTTTAATGAATAATTATTACCCAAATTTTCAGACCTTGGATAAACAAACTCTTTAAGAGAATGTATATAAAGCATAAATTCAAATTCTTTTATATATGTTCTTGCAAATAATGCCATTTCTAATGCAGTGATCTTATTATCACTACTATAACCCGATGTATCAACAAAATTCATATTTGCAAGTCCTAAGTTTAAAACGTTAATATTCATTAAATTAACAAAACTGCTTAAATTTTTCCCAACTATAAATTCAGCAATTGCAATAGCAGCATCATTACCTGAAGAAATTACAAGACCTTTAAGCAATTCCTCAAGATTGACCTTGTGCCCTTCTTCTAAAAACATTAATGAAGAATCTAAAGGCAAATTATAATACGACGCAGCACTGCTAATAGGAACAATAGTCTTCAAACCTATATTTTTTTTCCTTGCCTCAATTAAAGCAGTATAAATAGTAACAAGCTTAGTAAGTGATGCTGGTGGAAACACTAAATTTGGCTCTTTTGCATAAAGAATGCATTTAGTATCATAATCAAGTAAAACAACTGACTTAGCATCTTCAGTTATCTCTTCAATCTGCAATAAATCAATTGCAAAAAGCTCACCAAATACACCAGATAAAATTAAAATGCTTAGAATAGTAAAGATAATTTTCATCAAGTAACATTATATTATATATAATTGAATAAAAATTTGTTATAAAATTAAATGGTAAATCTAAAAAGGAGCACACATCTTATTATGAATTTTTACGATTTCATTAAAGCCTTAGTACCAATCATACTAATAATCATTGGACTTGGAATAATAAAAAAACCAGCATATTATGTGATACCAATATGCCTAATAGCCACCATCGCATTAGCCCTATTTCATAAGAATCTAGGAATAGTCAATACAAGTCTTGCAATATTTGAAGGAACAGTAATGGGAATATGGCCAATAGTTATTGTTATTATAGCTGCTATTTTCACATATAAAATGGCTGAAAGTCAAAATGACATGAACATTATAAAAGCCATGCTATCAAATGTATCTTCTGATAAACGCATTATAGTTTTGCTTGTAGTATGGGGTTTTGGTAATTTCTTAGAAGGAGTTGCAGGATACGGTACTGCTGTTGCAATTCCTGTATCAATACTAATAGCAATGGGGTTTGACCCATTCTTTGCCTGTCTTATATGTTTAATCATGGATACATCCTCAACTGCCTATGGTTCAGTAGGAATCCCTATAATATCTCTAGCCCAAGCAACAGAATTAGATGTTAAAATGTTATCATATGATATCTCTTTACAACTAATCCTGCCAACTCTTATTATACCATTCATACTAGTTATGCTTGTAGGAGGTGGAATTAAAGCTCTTAAAGGGGGAATGTTTTTTCTTACACTTCTCTCAGGAGCATCAATAGCCATATCTCAAGTTTACATTTCAAAAACCTTAGGTCCAGAACTTCCAGCAATACTTGGAAGTATTCCTGCAATGGCAATAACAATAATATACGCAAAACTGTATAAAAAAGAAAATTTAACGAACAACAATATAAAAATATCAGCAATGCAATGCTTCCTTGCCTGTTTGCCCTATATCTTAATAGTCTCACTTATAATAAGTGTTTCACCACTTTTTCATGGAATAAACAAATATCTATCAAACTTTAAAACTACTCTTTCAATTTATCCAGGGGCAAATCCAATACAATTTAAATGGCTAACTTCACCAGGACCTTTAATTATTCTTGCAACAGTCATATCTTATTCAATCAGAAGGGTTTCTATAGCTACACAACTAAAAATATTCATACTTACAATACAAAAAATGGCACTATCATCTTTCGTAATTATTTGCATAGTATCAATATCAAGATTGATGGCACATAGTGGCATGATAAGAGACCTTGCAGATGGCATATCAATACTGACAAGCACATTATACCCATTATTTAGCCCATTAATCGGAGCTTTAGGAACTTTTTTAACAGGAAGCGATACCGTTTCAAATGTTCTATTTGGCCCCTTGCAAACACAAATTGCAGCAAATATTGATGCTAATCCCTACTGGCTTGCAGCTGCAAATACAACAGGAGCAACAGGGGGAAAAATGATCTCGCCTCAAAATATTACAATAGCAACAACAACTGCAGGTCTAATTGGCCAAGAAGGAAAATTACTATCAAAAACCATTGTATACGCTCTTGGCTATATTTTTATATCAGGAATCCTAGTTTACTTCTTATCATAAGTTTTTTATCATAAGTAAACAACAAATCCAAATTACTCAATAAATAAGGCTAACATAATTACTTTGCTAGTCTTATTTATCGTTAATATAAACAATCAAAATACTTGAATTTTTACCTAAGAATTAATATCATTGATATCCAAGGACAAAAAGATCCATTTTATTTAAAAAATATCTAACAAAAAACCAAATCTATAACAAAGGAGAAATATAAGTGAATAAATCAAAATTATTATATATCTTTATGTTATTATTAACCACTACTACAGTCTTTAGTGATGATTTAAGCACAAACTTACCCAAAACAAACTCATGGAGCCCTAAATTAACATTTTCAAATAGCAGTGAATTTAGATTTGACATGGACGAGCTCGTTCCTGGTTTGGAAAATAAAAGCGAAATAGAAATTAAATTTACACCATATGAAACAAAAAAAGAAATAGGAACAAATGATCCTTTCTCAGCTCAAATTACAATAGAAAATTTATCTTTAAAAGCTAACAACAAAGAAGATACCATGCTCAAATTCAATGTAGAAAACATTATAGCAAAAATAAACATGTACGACTTTTATCTTAAAATGGAATCAATGACCAATTTTGATTTTAACGAAGAATCATTATTTAGTTTCGCACCAATGACTAGCATTGAAAGCGAATATTATGGTTTCCCAAGCAATAACAGTGTTACAAGCAGAACAATTCTTGCAAGAAGTACAGCAAAAAAAATAGGCACACTTCAGCTTGGATACACTCTTCCACAACTAGAACTTATACTTTCAATTGGAGCAACAGGAACAGGCAATAGAAACCATGCTGCAAACGAAGATACTGAAAATACTCCTTACAACAATACCTACACAGGTATACTTTACGGAACTCAAGTGAAATGGACGCCAATAAAAAATGAAATTGAACAATACAATCCAAATGTCATTGTAGAAACTCCATTTGAATTAAACTTTGGACTCTCAGGGGCAATCGGAAACTCAACATTTAACCACTCATCAATAACATATGGGCTTAACGACAAATCTGTTGTTGATTCTGCTCTTGTAAGTCCAACTTTATCAAATGCATCTATTATGACATCTATAGGATTTACTTATAAAATTGGACTTACAAAAATAAATAACAGAAATACTTATCTCTTACTACAAGCAGGTTCTGATTTGGGAATAGATCCATTTGCCAGCGATTTTTCTATACTTGGACACATTTCCAAAAAGGCAAACACAAATAAAGATAATAAATTCAGTCCAACAGATAACAGACTTAAATTTGACACAAAAAGAAATTTTAATTTTGCATTTTCAATAGGCACTGGTATTGGCTTAGCTTGGAACACAGATGAAGGAGAAAAAGAATCATGGTCAATTAATGGAGATGATTCTTACAGTACAAAAATATTTGGAACAACAAGCAAAAAATCTGGCATTGGATTTGGCATTAACTATGGACAAAACTTATACAAGCCTACATCTTCAAACGAACTAATACAGCAAATCGCAGCAAAATCATTTAAAACCTTAAATGCAGAGATTTCAACTTATGAAGATAACAAAAAAGGCATTATTCCTGGCCTTGGATGGATAGCCTCAATTGGAGTTTATGAACTATTAAAAGAACGCCCTCAATCAGATAATATAATAACTGCTCTCACACCAAGTACTAACAGTAATGGTAATAATACACAAACAGTTTCTTTTGCTCAGGCTGCTAAGATTGGAGGTGCTTTATACATAGATTATGCAATACCTTTAGAATCCATATCAGAAGACACACATATAATCCCATATGTAGGTACTCATATTTTAGGTTCACTTAAAGGTTCAGATAAAAGTGTATACATAAAGACTGGATTAGAACTAGACAACTTAATTAAATTGACAAAAATATCACTTGGATGGGACTCAAACAACATTCTTGCAAACAAAGACAAAACAGGAAGTGTCTTCTTACAATTTCAAATTAATCTTGAAGAATAATTAAAAAATGTATTGTTTAAAGAGTAGATTCCTTTTCTTTAAACAATACACTCTAATTTATAGAGATTGATTTCAAATAATAAATTTTATAAACTAAATGAAATCAGCAACCTTAAATTATTTTAAATTTCGCTCTTTACAAATTTTTTCATAAGCATCTTGAATCTTAATAAATTTTTCATTTGCTTCTCTTTGTTTAATAGGTTCATTTGCAAATCTATCCGGATGATATTGTATAACCAATCTTTTATAGGCCTTCTTTACATCATCATCACTAGCATTATACTTTAGGCCCAATACTTCATAAGGATTAATAATTTCTATATTAACATTTTTGTAAGTATCATAATTTTCAAAATCAAGCTCAAGAAACGAACTAACATAATGAATAAATTTATCCCCTTCTAAGTTTTTATATCTAGCTAAATTATTAATCTCTTTAAGAGTAGAAACAAGCCATACAAAAAGATCTTTATGCTGAAAATACCCAAGCTTCAATGTATACAATATTTTGTCTGCATTTCTATTTTGAGTAACAGAAAAATGAAATATATTATAAAGTTCTGTCTTATCTCTCTCGGACAAATTCAAAGAATTAATTATAAAATTAATATAACTTAACTGTTCTCCAGTCATTGCTCCCAAAATAGAAATCAACTTGGCCATTAACAAACAAGATAACTTATAAAATTCAAATTCCCTTGACTTAGAATAAAAATAATCTCTTGTTGTGTATATTTTAAATCCACCTAAAATGCTGGAAATTATAAAAAAAATAAAAAATATAAACAACATACTTAAAAGAAAGGGACTAAAAATCAAAATGAATGGTAATAACAAAAAGAAAATTTGAAACAAATTAGACACCCAAATAAAAAAATTGTAATCAAAATTAAGGCATATCAAAACTACTAATAAATTCTACGACTTCTCGTTTTATTATTTTAAGCTCATCGGCAGATTTAGTCTTTAAAGTTCTAATAATAAAATCAGCAACTTTAATAGAATTATCTTTATTTAAACCTCTTGAAGTAATAGCCGCAGCACCAATTCGAATACCAGAAGCTACAGAAGCACTTTTCGATTCAAAAGGAATTGTATTTTTATTAAGAGTAATGTTTACACCTTCAAGAATCCTCTCAGCATCAGCTCCTGTAATACCCAAAACACTAAGATCAACTAAAAACAAATGATTATCTGTTCCACCACTAACTATTCTAAAGCCTTCTGCAATAAAATATTCAGCCATAGCTTTAGTATTTTCTATAACTTTAGAAATATAATCCTTAAAATTTTCCTTTAAAGCTTCTCCAAAAGCTACTGCTTTACCTGCAATAACATGCATTAAAGGCCCACCCTGAGTTCCTGGAAAGACACAAGAATTAACAGCATCCTGCAATACTCTCTCTTTATTATTATAATTAACAATCATGCTAGATTCTCTACCTCCAAGAATTAATCCTCCCCTAGGGCCCCTTAAGGTCTTATGAGTAGTACTTGTGGTTAAATGTGCAACATCAACAGGAGAGTTATGAAAACCTGTAGCAATAAGACCTGCCGTATGAGCAATATCGCACAAAAGATAAGCCGAAACTTCATCCGCTATCTCACGAAATTTTTTAAAATCAATTTCTCGTGAATAAGAAGAAGCACCAGCAATTATCAAATTAGGTCTACATTCTTTAGCTATTCTCATCACATCATCATAATCAATCATCTCAGATTCCCTTGAAACTCCATAAGAATATGCATCAAAGAGCATTCCAGAAAAACTGACTTTACTACCATGAGTTAAATGGCCACCATGAGACAATTCCATCCCAAGGATTCTATCCCCAGGCTTAATAAGCGCCATTATAGCCGCCATGTTAGCTTGAGAACCACTATGTGGTTGAACATTGGCATAACTTGCGCCAAAAAGCTCTATTGCTCGTGATATAGCTAAATTTTCAATATCATCAACAACAAAACATCCTCCATAATATCTCTTTGAAGGATAACCTTCGGCATATTTATTAGTTAAAATACTCCCAACAGCCTGTCTTACAGCCAATGAGACAAAATTTTCTGACGCAATTAATTCAATATGTTCTCTCTCTCTTTTAGTCTCCATTTCAATCAAATCAAATAGAATTTTATCTTCCATTAATATGGTCCTCCAAAATAATCTTAAAATTCAAAGCATAATTACTATTAGTTAAACTTTTATACCTAAACAATACTAAATCACAATATTCATCAAACGGTAAAACATCATAATCTTCCTTATACCCATAATGAATATAATTCTCTGACATATTCAAAAAATAATTAGAACTATCTCTAGATAATACTGCATTTACTATATCAAAATAAATAAACCCAATATGTTCTAAAAAAAATTCACACCAAGTATGTTCTTTAAGACTAGAAGATTTAGCATCAAAATAAAGTCCAACCGCATTTCTTAACGGTATATTGTTTCTTAAAAACAACAAATTTGTAAGTAAGATTAAATTATCAGCCGAAATCTCTCTTTTTTTAATAGACTCATCCAAATTTAAATCATTATCTATAACTGTAAAATGAAAAACTAAAGCATCAATAATAGATTTTGCCAATTCATAAGCTGAATCTTTGTTGTCTATATTCAAATTAATTGAACTTAAATCAAGGGAATTATAAGATAAATAACGCTCTCTCTTATTTAAAACATAAGTTTTAAACTCATGTATATCACTATCTATATTAACCTTAATACGTTCCAAAACTTTTTTATCAAAAATATCCAAATCTAATTTATAAGTTTCAACTTCAAACATTAAATGACAAGTATTTGATTTTAAACTCTTAAAAAACAAATTATCTAAATCCATTAAAGTGCCATTATTATCTGAAAACCTAATTTTTTGTCTCTCATTTTCAATTGGAGTTAAATAAAAAATATTAAAATTAATGTTATCTTTTACCGAGCCAGGATCCTTACTATAAGACTTAACAAAATAAACCTCATGAGATATTTTAAAATTCCTAGATCCCTTTAAATTCCACATAAAAAATCCTGTATTAAAATTAAAAGGAATTTTATTGCTTTCAACTCCGTCAACCATTAAAAAAATCTCACCATCAACATTCAAAGTCCTTGGTGGAATAAATTTTATTTCCTCTTCACTCAAACTCAATACATCTCTAGCAATAACTTTATAAAGATCTTGTTTTGTTTTAATAAAGATGTCAACAACGTCCAACCCTGATGCTAAGTTTCTACCCTTTAATACAACAGGAACATTTGTCATTAAAACCAAATTCTGAACATCAAAAAGAAAAGGCCCACTATCTTCCCTAAGTTTAATTGGAACTTGTTTACCAATTACAAGAAAGAGTTCATTACTAATTCCTTTCTCTCCCTTTACAAAAACAAGACCCGAATGGATTTCATCTGTAATCTTAAAAACTATCTTCTCATTGTTCCAACTAATAATACTACTTTTCATTAAATAATGATCGTTAACATTAATCTCTCCAATATTATCACCCAAATTACGCCCCTTAATAACAATTACATTTTCATGTGAAGCAGGCATTGGAGATATTTCATAAATTACAGGTTTTAAATAAAATAAAAATCCAGAAAAAATAAATAAAATTAATAAAACAAAAAAAATTAAGCTTAAAACAAAATATTGACGCTTAAAAAACACTGCCAAAAATTACCCTCTTTTAACCTTAGTCCCATTTTCAGTATCAATTAACACAAAACCTTTAGAACGAAAATAGTCTCTAATCTCATCGGCACGCTTAAAATCTTTGCTCAACTTGGCAAACCGTCTCTCTTCCAGTAAAAAATTCATAGAATCATCAATATCTACCCTATCTTTTTCAATCTCTCTAAGGACACCTTCTTTTAAGCCAAGAGATAAAACCTCATCAAACTTAAATGCAAGTTTAAGTTTTGAGAGAGCATGCAAATTATCATCTTTAATGATATCCCATAGCAAGGCTAATACCTGAGGAATATTTAAATCAAAAGCTATTTTTTCCAAAAAATTATCATAATATCTATTCTCTAAAACAGATTCAATGTTATCAGAATTTTCACTGAGTAATGCAAGATCAAGTTGAGTTAATGAAGAATAGATAAACGTCAATTTATTAAGCATGTTTTCCCTAGCCACCTTGCAAGCTTTCAGATTATTAAACGTAAACTTAAGTTGAGTTCTATAATGTGCAGTTAAACAAAAATATCTAAAATCTAAAGGCAAAAATCCAGCAGTTTCTAAGTCTTTAATGGTAATAAAATTATTATTTGATTTTGACATTTTCTCATCTTCCATAATTAAAAACTCACCATGAACAAACATATCACACCACATTTTACCTAAGTAACATTCTACTATGGCTATTTCATTTATGTGATGCACCCCAATATGATCAACTCCTCCTAAATGAATATCAAGAGTATGTTTAAAATAATCTAAATTCATTGCTGCACATTCTAAATGCCAACTTGGATAACCAAATCCCCAAGGTGAATCCCATTTCATTTCCTGATCTTTAAATTTTGAATTTGTAAACCACAAAACAAAATCCGACTTATTCTTCTTTGACGGATCTACATCAACTCTAGATACAGAAGAATCCCCAAAATTATTTAGACTAATGCCAGCCATCTGACCATAACATTTAAAACGAGAAATATCAAAATAAACATTACCATTAACAAAATAAGTAAACCCATTTTGCTCAAGGACTTTGACCACCTCTATCATGATCGCAATATATTCACTTGCAATAAGTACTTTATCAGGACGGACTATATTCAATTTTGCACAGTCACAAAAAAAAGCCTCTGTAAAAAACCTGCTAATTTCATAAACCGTAAGTCCTCTCTCTTTTGCAGCCTTAACTACTTTATCTTCTCCCTCATCAAAGTCACCCGTTAAATGACCAATATCGGTAATATTCATTGCATAGTTAACATTATATTTTAACAACCTTAAAGACTTAATAAGCAGATCTTCAAAAATATACGTTCTAAGATTGCCTATATGGGCATAATTATAAACAGTAGGCCCACAGGCATAGACTTTAGTATCACTAAAATTCTTTACTTCAGATAAACTCTTTGTTTTCGTATTATATAACCTAAGAAGCATACATCCCATGAAAAAACATAATTCTAGAAATTAAAAATATCCAAATAAATTACAATTAACATAATCTCTTATACAGCTTATTATAAAAGTTTATTATATTTCAAACAATTTGACAAATTTCATAATAATTAAATCTATGTAATACTTAAAAAAGTTAATTCAAATTTGAAAAAAATACTAATCCAATATAAAATGGAGAAAATATGTCTAAAAACATAAATAATTTCCTTAAAAAGATTAATATTAAACCTAAAACAGAAGATCTTACAAACTACACAACCTATAAAATAGGAGGAATTTCCAAATTATTCTTAGCACCTAAGACAATCAAAGATACAGAATATATCTTTAAAGCAGCAATAGAAGAAAAAACTAAAATATTTATTTTGGGCGGAGGCTCCAATCTGCTAATAAACGATGAAGAAGAAATTGATTTTCCCATAATATACACTGGTCACTTAAACAAAATTGAACTTCAAGACAACCAAATTATTGCTGAATGTGGAACCAATTTTGAAGACTTATGTAATTTTGCAATGCAAAATGAATTAAGTGGCTTAGAATTTATATACGGACTTCCTGGAACACTTGGAGGCGCAATTTGGATGAATGCCAGATGTTTTGGAAACGAAATCTCTGAAATATTAGATCAGATAATGTTTATAAATGAAGATGGCAAAACTATCTGCAAAAAATTCGAAAAAAGTGAATTTGCATACAAAACTTCCCCATTCCAAAACAAAAATACTTTAATATTAAAGGCAACCCTAAACTTAACAAAAAGCAATAAAAAACATATTGAAGAGGTCATGAAAAAAAATAAACAAAATAGAATAGACAAAGGGCACTATCTCTTTCCAAGTAGCGGGAGCACATTTAAAAATAATAAAAAATTCTTAAAACCTACCGGCAAAATAATTGAAGAATGTAACTTAAAAGGACTAAAAATTGGAGGAGCGTTGGTCTCAAACTATCACGGAAATTTCATTATAAATAGTAACAATGCCAGCTCAAAAGATATTAAAGCCCTTATTGCAAGAGTAAAGACTGAAGTCAAAAGAAAAACGGGATTTTTACTTGAAGAAGAAGTGCTATACATTGGATTTGACGACAAAAATTAGGTTATATACCCCAAAATTCATTATTAATATCTTCAACAATACCCTTCATTTTAGCAACTTTTTCTTTATATTCGTTAACCAATGACACATGCTCCCGCAAAGGTTCTAATGCATCTAAACTCATCTTAGACACCTCAAATTCATTTAAATCATTACTTAAATTATTAAACTTCCCACTAATAATAAAGTAACTATTAAATATCTCCTTACACATATTCTTAGCATCTTTAATCTTAATATCATGAGACAAATATTTACCTTTAAATTCTTCAATTTCTTTTACATGCTTAGTAAGAGTAACATTAATTCTCTCATGTTGCACTGAGTTATTATCAATATTTTCTTGAATATCAATAAAATCCTTGTAAATAGAATCAATGCCCGAACTTATAACTGAAATAATATTATTAACCATTTTAAGCTCATCCTTAATAGTTGTCGAATACTTTCCAGAATTAATAGCAAGTTTTCTAATCTCTTCGGCAACAACAGCAAAGCTCTTACCAGCATCTCCAGCTTTGGCAGCCTCAATAGCTGCATTCATTGCAAGCATATTAGTTTGTGCCGATATTAATACTAAAAGCTTATTTGCACTCTGAAGATTATTAGTTTGAGATAAGAGCTCAGAAAAATTCTTGTTCATATTTTCAAAAATAGAATTCAATTCAAAAACCTTATTCTTTACACTATCAATACTTGTAGAATTTGATGCAACAACTTTACTAAAAACCTCTAAGTTCTTATCTATCCCATAAAAAGCATTGGCATTTTCTTCAAATTTAGTAGCAATATCCAATATATTCTTATTATGCTCACTAATTGGGTTAGCTATTGATTCAAAATCTTTTAAGATATTGATAACTGATTTCTCAAATTTAGAGAAAGCATCCCCTATCCTATCATAAGTAGCAAGACTATTATGAACCTTATTTATATTCTCTTCAGGTATTTCTATTTCAGTCAAACATTTTCTCAAATTCTGCACATAACCCTTAATGTTATCGACAATATTAAAGGTTTTCGCAAAAAAAATGTCAAATTCATCACTAATGTAAGCAAAAATAAAAGACCTATATTGAACCTCTAAAGTAGGCTCAATATTTAAAATATCTTCTCTTTCCTTTTTATAACTAATAAGAGTTTTAAAATCCCCAATAAAGGAAAAAATAAATTTATTATAAAGATAAAATATAGTGAGATACGCAAAAAATACAAACCCTAAAAAAAATATCGCATTTGATTGAAATCCAAGAGGAAGATAATCCATATTAAAAATCATACCTTGAATACCGCTTCCATCAATCTGAGCAGTACTTAAAACATAAAAAGAAGCCTTATGTTTTAAAATATCCCTAGAAATATTAGGATTACCCTTAATATGCCCTATAACACTGTGTAACACACTATCAGCATAATTTTCTGTAAAATTTTTAGTATTTAAATCATTAAGACTTAACAATAAAGGCTTAAACTCCCTATCAACTACAAAAAATTCATAATTTTTATTACTAAACTTAAGATAAGAATCAAATTGATTTGAAATATCAATAAATAAATTGTCAAAACAAACTAAAAAACAGATTACACCTAGCATGATAGAACTATCACTCATAACTGGAATACTTACAACAGAATAGAGACGATTTTTTATTTTCTTATAACTTGAATAATATGCAACATGCTTCTTTGCAGGAATCAAATAAATTGGATTGTCAATAATATTATCTATCTCTAAGAACGAAAAATTTTTATTTGAAATCAAAACATTTTGCCCAACAGGAACATAGAAAATTCCTTCCAAAGAATTTTCCTCAAGAGGTATATGTTGAAACACTTTACTTACTTCATTAAATCCTTTAGAACTTAAAAACAGGGCAATACTTGTATTTAAATCTATGACACTTAAATCAACACTTGCAACAAAACTATTTGAGACATTACTTAAAACATTCAAAACTTCCTCATTTTTAATAAGATTTCTTAAAACACCAACAGCAGCATCATATTTATTTTTAATCTGAAAAGACACATTTTTTGAAAAAAGTTTAAAATCAGACTCAACACGCTCTAAATATCTATTTTTATAGTTTAAATAAGCTTGACCTAAAAACAATAAACCAAAACAAATAAAAATAACAAATATGAGATAGAGAAGAAACCTCATATTTTTTAATTTAACATTTATCAAATCTTCATGCATAAAAAAATGTCTCCAAAATTAAACCCACAAAAACAAAGTTTCAAGCTATGTTATAATATTACGTAAATAAACAAATTAAATACACATTTTTATTTTAAAATTATGTATATTTAATGTATGTATATTATTATATAATAAAACATATATAATACTCATTAATGACGATATTTTATAAAAAGTTTTGTGAGGCCCCAAGTGAAAAAAAGTCATTCTAGTTCCACTCTTTTTTATAAGTTTAATATTCTTATTGTAATTTATACAATAATTATTGCCATGACCATTTTCCTACTATTAGATCAAGGATATAGAAGAATACTAACAAAAGAACTGCAAAACTTTACAAAATTTGTCAATAATATAATGATAAGAAGCTTTTCTAGAGATACACGAAACATGTTAATAGCTATTGATAATTTCGTTAAAAATTATAACCAGCAATTAAACACACACAAAAGTGAACACTTAAACAATATAATATCTATCGACCATTTAAGCTTATTTCCAACCTATATTAAAATAATAGAATATACAAACAAAAATGGAAAAATTTTGTATTCAAGTGACGAGAGAAGACTAAATACATACATGGACTTACAAAAGATGAAAACAGATAACGATACACATAATTATCATACTCTTACACCAAACCAAGAATTAACAATAATAAATAATAAATCATATATACCAATGCTTTATAAGATTCCGCAACAAGATCAACACAACTTATATAATTCTGAGCATGAAAACATAAAGTCCAAAAAAAACATGATCATAAATCACGAGGGGTATATCGTTTTATATGCAGACATACTAGAACAGATAAAACAAATGAGAAAAAATATATTTATACTCTTAGAAAGATCGTTATTAGAAAAAGAAAACCGACAAAAAAGCTCCCATTACTTCAAAATATATGCAATCAATAGTCAAGGAGATATTTTTGGTGAACAAGACGAAGAAACACTTAAGCCTATAAAGTTATCCATAAATAGCTTATTTGAAAATAATACAAAAATAACAACTCCATTACTCGATGCAATATCTCAAAGAAAAAGTAACTATAGCACTAGCTACAACAATAATATAATCTCTATAACAAGACTTACATCTTCACCTTGGTATTTAGCAATACAAATGAACCATAACAATATATTTTCAAATGAACTCAACAATATCAAATTGATGTCAATATCAACAATAATATTACTAGTAATAATATTTATATTAATCATGATAATAACAATCAGAAAATTAATCATATCAAAAATAGACAAGCTTAATAAAATTATTCCAAAAGTCAAAGAGGGAGATCTCACGATTAAGATTGAATCAAAAGGAAAAGATTCAATAAGTGCCACAATAAATCATTTCGGATATTTCATTGAAAATTTAAAAAACGTCATAAACTCACTACAAGGCAGAGTAAAATCATTAAAAGACAATGGTGATTTACTCTTTAATGAAATTAATAAAGCTTATGATACAATAACGAACTCAAATACGTATATAGAAAGAACACAAGGAGAAATAGAAAAACAAGTTGAGTTTATTTCAATTACAACAAACACAATAGAAAATTTATCTAAAAATATAGCATCACTGGATAATTCAATTGAAACTCAAGCTGCAAGCGTTGAAGAATCATCCTCAGCTATTGAAGAGATGATAGGAAGCATACAATCAGTCACAGAAATAACACAAAAAGCTGCAAAAAGCACAGAAGAACTTAAAATATTTTCCGATGATGGTAGAAAAAAGCAAGAAGAAATTATAATGCAAATTAAAGATATTTACAAAAATTCTACAAGACTGCAAGAAGCTAATGCATTAATATCATCTATTGCTAGCCAAACCAATTTATTATCAATGAATGCCGCTATCGAAGCGTCTCATGCTGGAGAAGCTGGAAAAGGTTTTGCAATCGTTGCAGAAGAGATTAAAGACTTAGCAGAACAAGTTACTTCACAATCAGAATCCGTTGCAACATCAATAAATGAAATAATGGACTCAATCAATCAAACAGTAAAAACATCAGAATTAACAAATAAAGCTTTCAACCAAATATTTAATTCAATAAACCTAGTAGTTCAAGTCATAGAAGAAATAAACCACACCATGCAAGAACAATCAATTGGCAGCCAAGAAATTTTAAAGGCTTTAAACACAATGCGAGAAATAACATATGAAGTAAAAATTGGTTCGAATGAAATGTTTAGAGGAAATAAAGAGATAATCAACACAGTTTCCCTTTTAGAAGAGATTAACCTCACAGTTTCAAATTCAATGAAAGGACTAAAAGAAGAAATTAAAAAACTAATAGAAGCAGTTGAGAGCATTAAAACTTTTGGAACAACAAACTCAAATCATATAGCAGAAATTAACACAGATACGAATCAATTTAAAACAAAATAGCTAAGGGTAAATTTCATGAATAACAAGACATTTTATATCACAGATCAATATTTAAAAACACCCCTAATGCTATTTCCAATTTTTGCCTATACAAAAAATTTCTTAGAAGGAATCTTAATATCAATTTGGATTTCATTTTGTATTTTAATTCCAGCGATAATTATTAAACAAATAAAATTAAAAAATCAAATATTAGGAATCTATCTATTAATAATAGGAATTGTTGTAAGTTTAACTTACCTATTTATGTACTATATAACCCCTATTCTTTATGAAAATTTAAGATTTTCAATCCCTATTTTAACAGTTATCATAATCTCATTTCACAAAAATGAACCTTTTAAAGACTCATTAAGCATATGGCAATACTCTAAATTACCAATAATAATATTCATATCACTAAGCTCAACAATTTCACTCTGTAGAGAAATACTAAATACCGGCAGCTTAAAGTTTGTCAATATTAAATTATCGATAATTAAAGAGAGTAACATAACCCAAACACCAGCTTATAGTTCAAATGTTTTTTTAATAGCATCATTAATCTTCCTCTTGATTAACATATTAATAAACATTAAAGGCAAAAAACATGATCAGTAAAATCAAAAAAGACTTAGAAGATAAGATTAGCGCAATAATAAAAGAACTTGCATTAAAACAAAACATCACATTAGACAAAATAAATATAATCATGCAAAAACCTCCAAAAAGCGAACTGGGAGATTTATCAATATTAATATTCGAATTTAGCAAAATCTTAAAACTCAGTATATCAATGATTACTGAAGAGATAATCAAAAAAATTGGAAATAAATATGAAACTAAATCAATGGGACCTTATTTAAACATAAAATTCAAAAGAAAAGAATACATTAAAGATACAATTGAAAAAATCAATGAACAAAAAGAAAAATATGGAAGCAATAATATACTCAAAAATAAAAGGATAATAATAGAATTTTCATCACCAAATACAAATAAACCATTGCATGTAGGACATCTTAGAAATGATATTATTGGGGAAAGTTTATCAAGAATACTAAAAGCTTCTGGTGCTCAGGTAACAAAAATAAACCTAATAAATGATAGGGGAACACATATCTGCAAATCAATGCTTGCTTACAAAAAATTTGGAAATAATACAACACCTGAACTTTCTCTAAAAAAAGGAGATCACTTAATCGGTGACTTTTACGTAAAATACAACGAATATGCTAAAGATAATGAAATGGCCGAAGACGAAATACAACAATTGTTATGTAAATGGGAGGAAGGAGATAAAGAGACTGTACAACTTTGGAAAAAATTAAATAAATGGGCAATTGAAGGCATCAAAGAAACTTACAAACTTACAAACATTACATTTGATAAAATTTATCTTGAAAGTGAAGTATTTAAAATCGGAAGAGAAATTGTACTTAAAGGATTAAAAAAGGGATTATGCTATAAAAGAGAAGACGGGGCAACATGTATCGATATACCTACAGACAAAAATGAAACGTCTGAGCAAAAATTTAAGCAGAAAGTACTCTTAAGAGCTAATGGAACATCTATCTATTTAACACAAGATCTAGGAAATATAGTAACTAGAAAAAATGAATTTGATTTTGATGAAATGATATATGTAGTTGGAAGTGAACAAATTCACCATTTTAAAACTTTATTTTACATTGCAGACAAATTAGGAATTACAAAAGAAAATAATTTAGTACATTTATCATATGGCATGGTAAACCTACCTGAGGGTAAAATGAAATCAAGAGAAGGCAATGTAATTGACGCTGACAATTTAATTCACGCTCTAAGCAAATCAACAATGCTAGAATTAAAAAAAAGAAAATCAGATGCAAAAGACCTCAAAACAATTGCATTAAATATATCATTAGGAGCTATTCACTACTACTTACTAAAAACAGCCATACACAAAGATATACTATTCAATAAAGAAGAAAGTTTATCATTTACTGGCAACTCAGGTCCATATATTCAATATGTAGGTGCACGAATCAATAGCATACTTGAAAAATATGATGAACTAAACTTATATAATACAAACATTAATTTTGACCTTCTAGTAAATGAAAACGAATGGGAAATAATCAAGATTATCTCTGAATTTGAAGAATATATAATTAAAGCCTCAAAAGATCGCAATCCCTCAATAATATCTAACTATTCTTATTTACTTGCAAAAAGCTTCAGCACATACTACCAAGACACAAAAATAATAGACAAAGCTAACCTTGAACTTACAAATGCAAGAATTAATCTATCAAAAGCAGTCCTACAAACTATAAAAAACTGCATGCATTTACTCAATATTCCATATATGAAAAAAATGTGAATCTGAAAAATTTAAATTTCAAATCCTACATCATAATAATTCACAGTCATCTCTATTAAAGATTGACATTATTTTTTTATGATATTTCTCAAATATGTAATATCTCTTAAGCTTAAGAGTATTAGTAAGTTCCTCACCCACAACAAAAGGCTCTCTTAATAAAATGAATCCAACTATTCTCTCAAAGCTTTTAAACCCAGATTTAGTATTCACTATGTCTGCAATGCATTTAGAATAAAGCTTGTTAACAGATTCATTAGACAATAAATCATCATTAGAAGAAAATATTATATTATTAGAATCAGCCCACTTTTTAAGAATTTCAAAATTAGGTACAATAACAGCTCCTAAAAATTTTTGATCTTGACCGACAACCACAACATTCTCAATAAACAAAGACTTTAACAAAGCTCTCTCTATAGGTTCAGGTTCAATATTCTCTCCTCCCCTTAATACAATCGTATCTTTACTTCTGCCAACAATTGAAATTTCATTATTAATTGTTGCACAAACTAAATCGCCTGTCTTAAACCAACCATCCCGTGTTAAAACCTCTCTTGTTGTCGTATCATCTTTAAAATAACCACTCATAACCTGAGGAGATTTTACCCAAAGCTCACCCTTCTCCCCGGAGGGTAGTAAATTACCATCATGATCAACTACTCTATATTCAACATCTGGCAACAAAGGTCCAACAGTATTTGCAACAGGAGACTTAAGACGTCTCACACTTAAAACGGGACCTGTTTCTGTAAGGCCATAACCTTCAAGCACTACAATACCTACAGCTTTGAAAAAATAATCAACATAATCTACCAAAGCTCCCCCACCAGAAACACCAAATTCAAATCTTTTCCCAAGTGCCCTCTTTATTTTCCTAAAAACTAGAACATGCCCTAAAAATTTAAAAGGCCAAACTAAAATTAATCCAGTAAGACAAATTATCTTCATAAAAAATGAAACTAAGAAATTTGATTTTTTATAAACAGGAACAAGGCCCAAAAATTTTTCCTTAAGCTTTACATAAATAATTCCTACTTTTAAAAAGACATTAAATAAAACCCTCTTAAAAAATGACTCCGATACTCTTTTCATAATACCAATCCTTATTCCTTCCCAAATTCTTGGAACAGAAATAATTGCATGGGGATTTAAAGACGCAAAATCTTTAAGTAAAATGGGCCCAATGGGCTTTGAATAAGCAATTGCCATACCACTAAGAGCAACTATATATTCACAAGTTCTCTCAAATGAATGCCAAAGAGGAAGAATAGATATCATAATTTTTCCAGGTGCAAGCATTGGCAAGTAATCATAAATCCTATCTAATTGAAAAATAAAAGATTCATGACGAAGTACAACACCCTTTGGCAAGCCTGTTGTTCCTGAAGTATATATTATAGTAGCAATATCCTTTCCAAAAACCTTTTCAAGCTCAGAATCAAACATCTTAGGATTATCTTTCAAATAATCATGACCCAAACTCAATAATTTTTTATAAGAGATTATTGTAATATTTCCCAATTTATCTTCATAAATTTTATCATCATCAATAACAATAACATGTTTAACAAATTTAAGTTCGTGTTTTTTAGCAATGATTTTTTGAAGTTGTTTAGCATTCTCTACAAAAATAAAACTAGACTCAGAATGATTAATAATATAAACTAACTCATCCTCAGACGAATCATTACCCCGTGGAACATCAATACATCCCAAACTCATAACAGCAATATCAATAATTATCCACTCTCTCCTTGAATCAGAAACAAGAGCTACTCTCTCACCCTTCTTAATGCCACAATGCAAAAGACCAGAACCAATACTCTTAACTTCATTCCAAAAATCAGAGTATACCTGTCTTTTAAAATCTTTTGACTCATTCTCCTTATAAATAAAAATATCAAGATCACCATAAAACCCCACAACTTCCTTGAAACGCTTAGGTATAGTATCCAGCATAAATCCTCCTTAACTAATTTAACAAAAAGAGCAAAACACTAACAAAAATATTATAAAAACTATGAACAAAAATCGAATAATATATATTCTTATGTATTAAATATATATAAGACAAAATTACCCCAAAAATTAATGCAACGAAAAAACCAACAAATCCATAATAAAAATGCCCATAAGCAAAAATAAGACTACTAATCAAGACTGTAATCAACGAAGCAATTCCAACCTGTTTAAGTTTGGTAATAATAAAAGCCCTATAAAACAATTCTTCAATTCCACCTGTAAAAAGAGAAGTAATCACCATTAAAAAAAGCGATTGCTTACTGCCTATATTCCAAACAAAATCAGAACCACCAACTTCAACCCACAATCGCACTGATTCTGGAAGACAATACAAAATACACAAATACAAAATAATCAAAGTAAAAAAAAGACAAATAAGCAACTTAACAAAAATTAAAAATGCCCGCCAAATAAAAATGGGCTTAAAGCTGGGTATAGAGAATTCCTCTCTAAAATCATAAGAACTTGTTAATTTAGAAAAATACACAATAAAAAGAATTAAAAAAGCACTATATATCCAATAATAATAATGATTTTTATCAAAATTCCAAAGATTAACATCAATATTGTCAAAAGGAGAAATACGAGTAACTATAAAATAGGATAACAAAATCTCCAAAAAAACATACCGTAAAGGGTACTTATTTAACAATGTCATAGTAAATTATAAATATATAAATATAAGATTGTCAAACTTTATAATAATTACTCTAAAAATGATCTGGTATATTTTTGATATATTTAAAATATACCTCTTAAAAAGAGACTTTCAATGATTTTATTGTTTATAATAAGCGCATTAAATTTATTAACACGATATTACTTAAGACTAAACCCAATATATTTAAATTTAATCTTAATGTTAATTTTACTAATTATAAGAAATGCTCCTTTATCACTCACCTTCATGATTAGTACAAGCTTGCTAATCATTTTTGAAATTAGCTTAAATTTTAAAAGACTTGAAAATAATTTTTATCAAATAACAAATATTGTCTATCTCGGAAAAAATTCGGATACCCAAATTGAATCAACAGATGGAGTTGGTAAAAAACATAAATTTATATTCAAAAACATTAAAAATAAATATAAAATCGGAGATATCGTCAAAATACAAAATAATAAAATGCAATTTATTAAAAAACCCTTACTAGTAAAGCTTAGAGAAACATATAACAAACCAATAAATCGATTTTTAAACTCAATAAGTACGAAATATGCTCATTTTTCAAAAACAGTCTTAACAAACAATAAATCAGACATAACAAAATATGAGACTAATTTATTTCAAAAAGCAGGTATAGCGCATACTTTAGTAGTATCTGGACTACATTTCTACCTAATTTATATTATTTTTTATTATTTACTTTATATAATTAAAAATGAAACACTAAGATATTTAATTCTAAGCACAATATTAGTCAATTATCTAATCTTAACAGGTTGCTCACCACCCACACTAAGGGCATTCATAATGCTAGAAACTCTTATAATCTATAAGTTGACATATGGAAAAATAAACTTGCTTAGTACCTTATCAATTAGTTTTATAATACATGCCATCATCTTACCACACACACTAAATTCAATAGGATTCAAGTTATCTTATCTTGCAGTACTTGGAATATCAATCTCCCTTGATCTTAAACAAAGATATAAGTTAAATAACCTCATATATCCAATTTTTACAACTTTTCTGATTCAAGTCTCAACAGCTCCTATTCTTTATATTAATAATCTCAATCTTCAGCCAATCTCAATATTATCAAACCTAATAGTCATACCCTTAATGCTAGCATTTTTAATAATAACAATACTAAGTTTAGTAACATACACACTCAACAAGCACCTATTCTTATTTTTTGATCTAATAAATACTTATATCTTCAAGGCAATAAAACACACAGCAATTATATTTAGCAAATTTCCAATAGTACAAAATCATAATATAAAAATATTTTTAGTTTTAAGTATTTTAATGATATTTTATATAATCTATAAATTAGAACAAAAAAAAGCTACCGCAACAAAAACTTAAAATACTAACAATAGTAATATGTTATATTGTTTACTATCTATGAAAATAAATTATAACAGCATAAATAGTATAAGATGTGCACTTAAAAGCAAAAATATATCTCCACGCAAAATATGGGGACAAAATTATTTAATTAATGAACACATAAGAGAAAAAATAGCAGATGCGCTTGAAATCAAAGAAAATGAAAGAGTTTGGGAAATAGGGCCAGGACTTGGAGCAATGACAACGATCTTACTTAAGAAAACAAATTTTCTTACAGTTTTTGAAATCGATCCTAAGTATTCAGAAATTTTAAATGAACAATTTGGACAATTCACAAACTTGAAGATAATAAAAGGTGACTTTGTAAAGACATACAAACAAGAAAGACAAAATATTAATAAAATATTTTCAAATTTACCTTACAACATTGCATCGAAAATAATATCAACACTTATCGAAGATGAAATCTTAACTCATATGGTATTGACAGTACAAAAAGAACTAGCAGACAGAATGCTTGCAAAAAAGGGAAATAAAAATTATTCATCATTCACCGTGTTAGTTCAATCACACTTTAATGTAATTAAAATAATGGATATTGATAAAAAAAATTTTTATCCAATTCCTAAAGTAACATCAACAACACTCAAACTCATTCCTTGTAAAAGAACAATTAAGAACTTTAAAGCATTCAACAAATTGGTTAGAACAGTATTTACAAGTCGAAGGAAAAAACTTAAAAATACAATTGTTAATTTCATCAAAGATGCAAGCATTCTAGAAGAAGACTTCTTAAAAAGATTTTTAGATAAAAGACCTGAAGAAATTTCTGTTGAAGAATTTATTACGATTTCAAACACACTAACAACTACCGATCATCAAGGCACTTGCTAAGACTATATCATCTACAGAACAACCTCTTGAGAGATCACTAACAGGATGTTTAAGTCCCTGCAAAAAAGGCCCATAGGCTTTAGCAAAAGCCAACCTTTCAACAAGCTTATATCCAATATTACCAGAATCCAAATTAGGAAAAATAAGTACATTTGCAGCACCGGCAACCAGTGAACCACTACACTTTTTTTCTGCAACATCTTTAACTAAAGCTGCATCAATCTGCAATTCTCCATCAATAAGTAAGTTAGAACATTTTTCCTTAACAATTTCTAAGGCACTCCTAACCTTTGTAACTTCAACAGAATGAGCAGACCCTTTTGTAGAAAAGCTTAAAAGAGCTATTTTGGGCTCTACACTAAAAATATTCTTAAATGAATTTGCACTTTGTATTGCAATTTCTGCAAGTTGCATAGAATCAGGATTAACTATTACAGCACAATCAGCAAACATTAAAATTCCCTCATATCCAAAACAAGTTTCAAATCTCCTAAACGTAACACCAGTATCCATAATCATAAAAGAAGATATAAACTTAGTTTCTTGAAGCCTAGGAAGTATTCCAAAGACACTCCTTAAAACTTTAGCAGACGAAGCTAAGGCACCACAAACACAGGTCTTAACCTCACCAAGTCTCACCATCATCATAGAAAAGACAATTTCATCTAAAAGCTCTTCTCTAGCTTGATTTAAAGTTAATCCCCTATTGTGTTGTAAACTACAATATTCATCTAAATATCTATTAAAATCATTAAAGGAGCCTGGATCTATAACCGTTACCATCTCCAAGATATCATCTCTAAAGCCTACAAGTCTTTTTAATTTTTCACAAATCTCATCTTGACATCCAATAAGAACTACACACCCTGCAAGCTTTTCTTTTAAAACATCAACAGTCGCTTTCAAAATCCTAATATCAGTACTTTCAGGAAAAACTATACTAGCCTTATCTCCTCTCTCCCTTACAATTTTTTTTGCTCTATCATACACATAGGTTTTAAAATTAAAATCTCCCATATATCTCAAACACATACCAAATTCATAATTAATGAAATTATAAATTATTTAACAAATAAAATGCAGAAAATAACCTATATTAGTATTAAAATATGAATATAATGCATCAAAGAAGGACAAAATAAATCAAGTGAAAAAAAAGAACTTAATCACAGCTGCATTACCATATGTAAACAACATACCTCACCTTGGAAACTTAGTACAAATACTCTCAGCAGATGCTTTTGCAAGATATTCAAGACTAATGAACATAGACACACTTTACGTTTGCGGAACAGATGAATATGGTACAGCCACAGAAACTAAAGCCTTAATTGAAAAAACTACCCCTGAAGAACTTTGCAACAGATACTATGAAATACACAAATCAATCTATGAATGGTTCAATATTAAATTTGACATTTTTGGACGCACAACCAACAAACACCACAAAGAAACTGTACAAGATTTATTCTTAAAACTAGAAAAAAATGGTTATATCACAGATAAAGAGAGTGAACAATTTTTTTGCCAACACGATCAAATGTTTTTAGCAGACAGATATGTAACAGGAGAATGCCCAAATTGTGAAAATAATGCAAAAGGAGATCAATGTGAGCATTGCTCTAAGTTATTA